>JBDLJM010000003.1 GCA_039714315.1 Bacteroidota bacterium
AACTACAATTGCAACTCCTCCAAGAATCATTATTCCTATGTACAAGTAATTATCAATTGGTGCAGCATCCCCACACTGCGGTGGTGGATTGGGTGTATCACAAGGTCGTAGACTTCCGCCACCATTACCATTTGTAACCACCTCTTTTGGTTGAGCCGTCAAAAACAACGGTAATATCAACATTATAAATATTACTTTCTTCATATTACAATTTCCAATTTCAACACATCATTCACTGTCAAACAGTCAGTAAACATTTCCAAATAAATGCCTTTTTGTCTCTTTCTCTAAGAAAAACTGATAAACTGTCACTATTATTCTATCAATTTTGTTTATGGTAAAGTAATTGTAATAGTGTAAGAAGATTATTGGCACAAACAACTCTTAAGATGAGTGTTTTAGATTTTTGAACGCCTTGAATAAGAATCAATAAACTATCTGTATGTATACATCATAGACAGAGGTTTACAAACAAAACAAATACAAAAATGAACTTTAACGAATATACAGTAAAATCGCAGGAGGCAGTACAGAAAGCACAGCAGATTGCACAGGGATACCAACATCCTCAAATAGAAATTGCGCATATTTTAAAAGGAATTTTAGAAGTAGATGAAAACGTGCTTCCGTTTCTATTGAAAAAATTAGATGTAAATACCGATATTTTCAAACAGACGGTTAACAGCGTATTAAACTCTTTTCCCAAAGTTTCGGGAGCAGAAATTAGATTATCGAACGAAGCCGGCAAAATGCTGACTGAGGCGATGAATATTGCTAAAAAAATGAAAGATGAATACGTTTCACTTGAGCATTTAATTCTGGCAATTTTCGATTCTAAAGATCAGGCAGGTCAGCTGTTAAAAGACAGTGGAATTACAAAAAAGGAGTTAAAAACCGCTATAGAGAACCTTCGTCAGGGAAATAGGGTTACTTCTCAATCGGCTGAAGAAACTTATCAGTCTCTCGACAAATTCGCTGTAAACTTAAACTCCCTTGCCCTCGAAGGCAAATTAGATCCTGTAATTGGACGTGATGATGAGATCAGAAGGGTTCTGCAGATATTATCGCGAAGAACAAAAAACAACCCGATCCTGATAGGTGAACCCGGTGTTGGTAAAACAGCAATTGCCGAAGGTATGGCTCACAGAATAATTAACGGTGATGTTCCTGACAACCTCAGAGATAAAATTTTATACTCATTAGATATGGGTGCGCTTCTGGCAGGAGCAAAATACAAAGGTGAGTTCGAAGAAAGACTAAAATCAGTTGTAAAAGAGGTTGTGTCATCAAACGGAAACATTGTTCTCTTTATCGACGAAATCCACACCTTAGTTGGTGCCGGTGGCGGACAGGGAGCAATGGATGCTGCAAATATACTGAAACCCGCATTGGCTCGTGGAGAGCTGAGAGCGGTTGGAGCTACAACTTTGGCAGAATACCAAAAACACTTCGAAAAAGACAAAGCTCTTGAACGAAGATTTCAAAAGGTTCTCATCGATGAGCCGGATACAGAATCTGCAATATCTATATTAAGGGGTATTAAAGAAAAGTACGAAACTCATCATAAGGTCAACATAAAAGATGAAGCCATAATTGCTTCTGTTGAGTTGTCGCAGCGTTATATTTCCGACAGATTTCTTCCGGACAAAGCTATTGATCTTATCGATGAGGCTTCTGCAAAATTAAGAATTGAAATAAATTCCAAGCCTGAAGAACTGGATATCCTTGACAGAAAAATAATGCAGCTTGAGATTGAAATTGAAGCTATAAAACGTGAAAAAGATGAGGTAAAACTTAAATACCTAAAAGAAGAACTTGCAAATCTCAACGAAAAAAGAAATGAGATTCAGGCTAAATGGCAAGGTGAAAAAGATATAGTTGAAGGAATTCAGGATGCAAAAGAAAATATAGAAAATTATAAGATTGAGGCTGACAAAGCAGAACGTACCGGAGATTTTGGACTTGTAGCTGAAATTAGATATGGAAAAATTAAGGACGAAGAAGAACGTTTAACTAAACTAAAAGGTGAATTAAGCGAAAAACAGTCAACGGAAACTTTGATTAAAGAAGAAGTTACATCTGAGGATATTGCTGAAGTTATTTCGAAGTGGACCGGAATTCCGGTAAAGAGAATGCTACAGGCCGAAAGAGAAAAACTGTTGAATCTGGAAAATGAGCTCCATAAAAGAGTAATTGGGCAGGAAGAAGCCATTGAAGCAGTATCGGATGCAGTACGCAGATCACGAGCAGGTTTGCAGGACGAGAACAGACCTATAGGTTCTTTCCTGTTCCTTGGAACAACCGGTGTGGGTAAAACAGAACTGGCGAAAGCTTTGGCTGAGTTTTTATTTGATGATGAATCGGCTATGACCCGAATCGACATGAGTGAATATCAGGAACGTCACGCAGTTAGCAGGCTGATAGGTGCTCCTCCGGGATATGTTGGCTATGATGAAGGCGGACAGCTTACCGAAGCCGTACGAAGAAAGCCTTATTCGGTGATTCTTCTTGATGAAATTGAAAAGGCTCACCCCGACACTTTCAATATTTTATTACAGGTGTTAGACGACGGACACCTTACCGATAACAAAGGAAGGGTTGCAAACTTTAAAAACACAATTATAATAATGACTTCGAACACTGGTTCACATATTATTCAGGATAAGTTCGAAAATCTAAATGAAAACAATAGAGATGAACTGATAGAAGAAGCTAAAAATGATGTTTTTGCACTGTTGAAAAAAACCATCAGACCGGAGTTTCTAAACAGGATTGACGAAACTATAATGTTCACTCCCCTAAACAGAGATGAGGTGAACAATATTGTTAAACTTCAGCTAAATATCCTGAAAAAGATGCTGGCTAAAAAGAATATCAATATTTCCTTTAGTAATGAAGCTGTTGACTTTTTGTCTGAAAAAGGTTTTGACCCTCAATTCGGAGCAAGACCAATAAAGAGAGTTATACAACGTGACCTTCTCAACATCTTGTCAAAAGAGATATTGAAGGGAAGCATAATACCCGAAAGTGATATTCTAATTGACTTTGAGAAAGACAAACTGATTTTTATTAATAAGTAATCATTATTTAATTCTAATATAGTTAGCGTTGAGCAATTAAATGTTCAACGCTTTTTTTATATTCTTAATAAAGTTAAACTCATAGTCACTATAATAGTTTTTCAACTAAATTTTATAACTTGTAGTAAATATACCCATATTTACTAAGATGAAATTAATTTACACTTTATTGCTATTAATAATAGCGGGAAAATCTACATGTCAAAGCAATTTCAGAATTGTTTTCTATAATGTAGAAAACCTTTTCGACACTTATGATAATCCAAAAACCAACGATGGTGAATTTACTGCGACCGGCAGCCGTCACTGGACAAACTATCGTTACTGGCAAAAAATAAAAAAAACATCTAAAACTCTAAAAATAATTGGAGAGTGGGAAGCACCCGCAATCATTGGATTAGCCGAAATAGAAAATGATACAGTACTCAAAAATTTGATATACTCCGATGCCCTAAGAAAATACAACTACAAGTATATCCACAGAGATTCTCCCGATCACAGAGGTATTGATGTTGCCTTTCTATACAGAAAGGATAAATTCTTTCCTATAAGTTATAAGTTCTACCCATTAATTGATGAAAATGGAGAAAAAATAAATAGCCGCGAAATTCTATTCGCCAAAGGCATTGTAAAAGGCGGTGATACATTAAATTTTTTTATACTACACTTTCCCTCGCGTTATGGCGGCTATAAAAAATCGGAGCCCAAACGAATAAATGCTGTGAAACAACTTATTTCTATTATCGATTCAATAAATAATACACGGATTAATCCTAAGATTATTGTTATGGGCGATTTTAACGATACTCCACTAAATTCAAGTATAAAAATGCTGGATAGATACAGATTCATCAATTTGTTAAATGCTGATCACGGAACACACAAACATCAGGGTAAATGGACTAGGCTCGACCACTTTTTTGTTTCAAACAGCTTATTGGATAAATCCAACAAAGTTTACCTTAAATACTCTACCCGTGTTTTCATGGCAAAATTCCTTCAAAAAAAAGACAACAAATACACTGGTTTCAAACCACACAGAACTTATACAGGCTACAAATACAACAATGGATTTTCAGACCATCTGCCAATATTTACCGATCTGGTATTTATAAAGTGAAGTTACCTATCCGCTACTATACTATTTTCACTGTATTCCCTAATGATTAAAATCGCGGAGAACATAGATATAAGAAGTTAATAATCCTTTAGTCATCTTATTTCACAATCTAAAACGATGGGACCGTTTTAATAATTAACGATTCTTCTTTTATCCCGGAAATTGCCATTATCTTATTTGTGATAATTTCTCCTGAATCTTCAGTTTTTATTATCAAATTTACTTTTGAAACACCTAATTTCTTCATTTTATCGATAGTTCCGGCATTAGATAAATCCTGAAATGATTCATCAAAAATAGAGTTGATATTTCTAAGTTGGGTGTAGGCTTTAAAAGACTCTTCGTCAATGAAGTATAAGTTACACTTTAACGAATTTGTTACTATATCGTATTCGTAAACTTTAGAATTAGCATCATTAAGCTCATTTACGCTTTTGCTTATTTCATTCACATTAAATTGTGCATAGGTAATGCTGCTAAAAAGCAAGAGCAGCACTAATACTATTAACTTCATATTCAATAACTTGTTGCCGGTGTGTGATTATTTTTGCAAATGTAATATTACATATATATATAACGATATAAATCCGAAATAATTTTAAGAAAAATAAAAAAAGAGACCCTTAGCAATAAGAGTCTCTCTATATATTCTGTTTTTGATGTGTAATTGGTATTAACGTCCCGATCTGTTAACCATGTCTTTTACAGCATTATTAAAATCATCCTCCTTGAGTAAGTCTTCTATATTCATGTGGAACCTGTACCTCCAATAATGAGGAATAATTGCCGGTTCATTTATTTGTTCGGCCTTGGCTTCTTTAAAACGCAATTTATCATCTATTCCGATAAAATCCTGGATTGGAAGAATCGACCACATAGCCGGACTGTAAAGATGTTGATTAACTACCTCTTTTACCAGCCACGAATCAGCGTAGTAAGGTGCTAATCCCTGATGTCCCAATATCTGATTAAAAAATCTTTGTGACCTGTCATAATCTTCTTCCCACCATCCGCGAATTGTAGACATATCATGACTGGACGATGTTACTACCGACAAATAAGGAGCATTGGCAGGATGGAAAAATTCAATACCTGTATCTTTTGGCATTCTTTGAACCTCTAAAGATAAAATTCCAAGCTTATCCATAACCCCCGGAACAACCGCCGGTACCATACCCAGGTCCTCCCCACATATCAACATATTGGTTGCGTTTTTAATTGATGGTAATTTTTCCATTGCACGCTCCTTCCAAAAATCCTCCTGACGGTTATAGAAATAATCATTGTAAATATTATTTACTATTTCCTTTGAATAATCATCCAGCTCTTTAAAAGAGTGTGTACTTTGAAGTGAATGTCTTGGGTGATATTCCATTCCATTTTCACCATCAATTTCAATAAACATAATATCGGCAATTAAATCGTATAATCCTTTCTTGATTATATCAATCTCAGCCCTCTCTTCGAGTGTTGTGCTTTCGTCAACCTTAAAATAACTTTCAACATGGCGCTGCGTGGCAAACTCATCTTTCAGCTCATACACACCATAACCTTTATCTACCAGAAAGTTGTTTTTTATATAATCTATTTTATCGCCAAAAATATCTATCAGAATATGTTCTCTGATATAAGGCTTACAATATCTGCCTGAATCAAAATTCAATCCTTTTGTTCCAAACTCTTCTTCCTTAATAGGCAGAGCAGGATTAAAATACCCTAATATTCCCTCCACGGCATGCATAGGAATTTGCCAAATACGGAAAAAACCTAAAATGTGATCTATGCGAAATGTATCAAAGTAGGCTGATAATTTCTGAAGACGTTTTGTCCACCATAAATAACCATCTTTGGCCATTTCATTCCAATTGTATGTTGGGAATCCCCAGTTTTGACCTTTTACCGCAAAATCATCCGGCGGAGCACCAGCCTGCATCTCCATATTATACAAATGAGGCTCTGTCCAAGCATCAACACTGTTCCTGTATATACCAATTGGGATATCTCCTTTTAAAATAATACCGTTTTTACGCGCATATTCACTTGCCTCCAAAAGTTGTAAATGCAAGTGATACTGAGTAAAATAGTGTAGTTCTACATCAACAAAATGCGCTGATTTCTCATCGTTTATCTCATCTAAAACCTCCTGACTAAATTCAGCATATTTTCCCCATTTTTTGAAATCAACTGTTTCGTATAAATCCCTCAGAAAGCTAAATGCAGCATAAGGCTTCAACCACTCTGCATTTTCACTTACGAAAGTCTTGAACTTCTTATCACTTTTAATTGCTTCTCTACTCTCTGTATATATTTGCTTAATATAACGGAGCTTAGTATTCATCACTTTTTCATAATCAATCGTACTTTTGGCATTCAGCTCATCCCGCAACTCAGTAATTATATTTTGAGTTAGCTTTGATGCTAACTTTCCGGCTTTTTCCAGATTTAAGTAAATAGGATGTAATGCAAATACAGAGATTGCAGCATAAGGATACGAATCAACCCAGCTATGTGATGCAATAGTGTCGTTTATCGGTAAAATCTGGATTAGCTTCATGTCTGTTTTTACAGCCCAGTCAACAAGTAATTTTATATCGCTGAACTCCCCTACTCCCAAAGATTTTTTACTCCTTAAAGAAAATACAGGAATAGCCACTCCGGCACCTTTCCACTGTTCAAATTCTCTGACAAAGTTCTCATCACTGACTATTAACTTTTCATCTTTGCTTTTAGGAGCGTGAGTAATCTTTCTGTTAGAACCATCCTCAAGTTCAATAACTTGTTTGCTACTTTCATCGTAAAGTCCGTATTTATATTCTACAGGAAAGAGAGATGATGATAAATCCAGTTGAACACTATAATCAAAGTCCGACTTCTTATCTAGTACAAGAGCCTTCGACCAGTCCCAATCACCAAGTTCTTTATTTCCTCCCAAAATACAAACCGATAAACCGGATATATCAAAAGGAATTCTAACATTGAAAATATGGCTTATATTTTTCTTGTAAACTGTTTTTTTCGACTTTACAGAATCCTGACTGAAAAATACATTAGAAAAAGGAGTTGTTGAAAAAGCATTTTGCGGATTATTAGTTGCTTTCCACTGATCTTGTAATATTAAAGATTTTCCCCAAGTAGGAGATACTTCAACTTTCCTCTTCTCTCCCCACTCTTTATCTACATTACCGGATTCGTCTTTAACAAAGTACGAATATTCAAACAGGAACTTCTTACTTGCTTTCATATTAACAATCAGCTCCCATTGTTCGCCATTGAAATATGACATTTCAACTGCTTTTGTAATATCTCCGTTACCTAATTCAGGAATGTTACCACTCACAAAAATCCTTTGTCCCCATTGAGTTTGATAACTTATTTTAAACGTAAGTTTCATTATTTATTAACTATTTATGTTGTTGTTATTGTTGTTCAATACATAAGTGTACTTACAACACTTAGTGTTGTTTCAAAAGTAATAATAAAAAGATACAATATATAAAAATCAAATCAAAAATACATTTTATGCTAATAACAGCCATTTTTATTAATAACTTTGCATAGTTTAAACTCTAAAATACTTATTAAAGTTTGTTCACATTTTTAGGTAATCTAAATAAATATTACTTATTTAGCATTATACTATTAAATCATTAAAATGAGCGAGAATAATCAATCCATTGTAAAACAAGTTTTCACTAAATTCCTTGAAAACAAAGGACATAGGAAAACGCCTGAACGTTTTGCCATTCTTCAGGAGATATACTCAAATGAAGGCCATTTTGATATAGAATCACTATATATTAAAATGAAAAATAAAAACTATAGGGTTAGCAGGGCTACATTGTATAATACAATCGACCTGTTACTGGAATGTAATTTGGTTAGAAAACATCAGTTCGGTCATAATCAATCATTTTATGAAAAATCTCACTTCGATAAACAGCATGATCACCTGATTATTACCGATACCGGTGAAGTTATTGAATTTTGTGATCCCAGAATAGAGGCTATTAAGCAAGGTATAGAAGAAAGTTTTGGAGTAAAAATACAAAGTCATTCTTTGTACTTTTATGGAGAAAAAAATAAGGATTAATTACATATCATTTATATAAAATAAAATGACGGTTGATTTATTGTTAGGCCTTCAATGGGGAGATGAAGGTAAGGGGAAAATTGTAGATGTTTTAACATCTCAATATGATATTATAGCTCGCTTTCAGGGTGGTCCAAACGCAGGTCATACTTTAGAGTTTGACGGACATAAGCACGTTCTGCACACAATTCCATCAGGTATATTTCACAAAGACTCTGAAAATATTATAGGAAACGGAGTGGTGATTGATCCTGTAATATTCAAAAGGGAAATTGATGAAATGTCGGGTTTTAATATCGACTTTCAAAAAAAACTTTTTATTTCCAGAAAAGCTCATTTAATATTACCAACTCACAGGTTGTTGGATGCTGCTTCAGAAACAGCAAAAGGAAAAGCTAAAATTGGTTCGACCCTAAAAGGTATTGGTCCAACTTATATGGATAAAACCGGGAGAAACGGTCTTAGGGTTGGAGACATAGAGTTGAGTGACTTCATGGACAGATATAACAACTTAAGGGCTAAGCATCTTGAAATGTTAGAAAATTACAATGTTGATATTCAATTCGATCTTAAAGAACTGGAGAAAGAATGGTTTGAATCTATTAAAGCATTGAAACTGTTGAAATTTATCGACAGTGAAAAATACTTCAGTGATGCACTAAAAAATAATCAGACAATCCTGGCAGAAGGAGCTCAGGGGTCATTATTGGATGTAGACTTCGGAACATATCCGTTTGTAACTTCATCAACAACAACTGCTGCGGGAGCATGTACCGGTTTAGGAATTTCTCCCCGCTCTATTGGTGATGTTATTGGAATTTTCAAAGCCTATGTTACTAGGGTTGGTAGTGGTCCTTTCCCAACTGAGTTATTCGATGAAGATGGAGTACAATTAGCAAAAGTTGGAAACGAATTTGGATCTACAACCGGTAGAGCCCGCCGTACAGGTTGGTTAGACCTGGTTGCCCTAAAGTATGCATGTGAAATTAATGGAGTTTCTAAACTTTACATGATGAAAGCCGACGTACTAAGTGGCTTCAAAACATTAAAAGTTTGTACACATTATGAATACAGAGGAGAAAAAATCGATTATTTCCCTTATAATGTAGAAGAAGAAAACATTAAGCCTATTTATACTGAAGTTCCGGGTTGGAAAAAAGATCTTACTAAGATTGAATCGGCAGAAGAGTTTCCGGAAAATCTAAATAAATATATAGATTTTATCGAAAAAGAAACCGGAATACCTGTTGCTGTTGTATCTGTTGGTCCTGATAGAACTCAAACAATCAACAGATAATCAGTTAAGTAAAAACAACATATAGATAATAATTTAGAGGGGCCTTTATGCCCCTCTTTTTTGTTCAAAAAATCACTAATATTGTTTAAATTTGAGCAATTAATGAATTTGCGCTAAATATGCATCGAAAGACTGATAAGTTTTGTCTTTTAATGTCTTCTTTTTAATTTATCAGGTATTAATAACACAACATATTATTTTGAGATTTATACTTACCATTATTAGCTTTCTGTTTATCACAACTTCTTTTGCTCAGGAGAAAGTTCAAAAAATCAAATATAAACACGCAGATGAGCACAGGTTTGACAGAAAAGTTGACCCCGACGCCCAAATGATGATAGGACACGTATCTTTTGAACATGATGGAACAATTTTATCATGTGACAGCGCTGTTTTCTATCAGGGAAAAAATATTATGAGAGCCTTTGGTAGTGTAATTGTCAATCAGGCAGACACCTTAAAAATGTACTCCGATTATTTGGATTACCACGGCGATTCAAAGCTGGCTTTAGCCAATGGAAACGTAAGACTAATTGAGCCCAGTATGACTTTAAAGAGTGATACTGTCAGGTTCGATAGAAATCAGCAGATTGCTTACTATCCTTCCTATGGTGAGATCAAAGATAGCGCCAATACCCTTACCTCTTTAAAAGGAACCTACCATACGACAGATAAAAAATTAGTTTTCACCACCGATGTTACTATAACAAATGATAAATATGTGATGAAATCAAATCATCTCACATATTATACCAACTACAAAACTGTATATTTTTACGGTCCGTCCACTATTACAAGTACCGACAATTTTATCTATTGTGAAAACGGATTTTACGATACGAGGAATGAAGAATCCTATTTCAAAAAGAATTCATACATCAGCTATGGAAATCAAACCCTGGAAGGAGATTCTATTTACTATGACCGAAGAAAAGGTTTTGGTTCGGCAAACAAAAATATTGTAGTAAACGACACTACAAAAAATCTCATAATCAAAGGAGAATATGCCGAATATTTCGAAAATAATGATTCCACATTTGTTACAGACAGGGCTGTTGCAATTAATATAATGGAAAACGATTCTCTTTTTATCCACGGAGATACATTAATGATGACCATGTTGCCAAAATCCAAAAACAGATTAATGCGGGTTTTTCACAAGGTGAAAATGTATAAAAACGACATGCAGGGAAAATGTGACTCTCTTATATATAATGAAGAAATTGGAGAGATAAAAATGTTATACGACCCTATAGTATGGTCAGGAAAAAATCAGATGACTTCAGATACAATTATAGTAACAAATAATAGTGAAACCGAAAAATTAGATTCTTTGAAATTGATCAATAACGGCTTTATTATTTCTAATGATACTATAGATAATTTTAACCAAATAAAGGGTAAAAATATCTATGGAAAATTCAAAAACAATGAATTAGACATAATTAATGTAGTAGGAAACAGTGAAACTATTTACTTTGCCAGGAACGAACAAAAAGAACTGATTGGCATCAACAAAGCCGTTAGCAGCTACATGCTAATCAGACTTAAAGAAAACGAAATAAACGAAATATCTTTTATAACAGATCCTGAAGCAGAACTTTCCCCAAACTCCGTAATACCTGAAAATGCACGAAAACTAAAAGGTTTTTCATGGAGAAATGAGGAAAGAATAAACAGTAAGGAAGATATTTTTGTTGATAGTCCTCTGCAAATAAACAGTGATCAGGAAGCACCAAAACCTGAAAACATTTCAAAACCCGACATAAATATTGACAATATCCAATAGTTTTTCAAAAAAATGGTGTAAATATGTAAAAAGATATTACATTTATTAACGATTACAATCCAAAACATCCTAATAACTAAAATTTACTATAATGAAAACCAAGCTTTTACTATTCTTAATAGTAATCTGTTCAGGTTATATTAAGGCCCAGCAATTAGATAACAGTTCAAACGTTAACAGTGAAATAATTGATATTGAAAACCCTGACATCGAAAAGCTAAACAGGAACATTTTTCAATACCTGAACCAATCCAGAAAAGCTACTAATAATTCTATTTTCATCTATAGTAACGAACTTGCCGCATCTGCACTATATCATTCCAACAATATGCATAACGACCACTTTTTCGGACATAACAACGGTAATGATGTAGGTCTGGAAACGCCGCTTAAACGTATATTAAAATTCGAAGGGAACTATCCCTATATCGCTGAGAACATTTCAAACATCACTGTTTTAAACTCAAAAAATGAAAAGAATATCGAAATAAAAACAGATGGCGATAATATAATATATTACAATAGTAATGGAGAAGAAATAACTTTTCACAGTTATGACAGCCTTGCTAAAAAAATTGTAAATGAGTGGATGAATTCCGAAAAACACAGAAAAAACATCCTCAACCCCGATTTAAAAGAAACCGGAATTGGAGTTGTTATATATAGCAAAGGTGAGGGTATCTACAAACAATACTATGCGCTAATAACCCAGGATTTAGGAGGTTATTAGAACCTTAACTATATCGTAAAAACTAAGCAGAAACATCCGTTTTTTCCTGAAGCTCTGAGCATTTTGCTCTGCAGGCATCTAATTCCTGATGCATAGATTTAAGCTTAAACTGTAAACTTTCAACAGCTTCGTCTGCTACACATTTCTTGGCACTACGCCCAAGCCAACCGACAACAAACCCTACTGCTAACGATAATATACTCCATCCTATGATTCCCATAACTAAATCTAATTGGTTAATAAAACAGTTATGTTAAATTAACTAATTATTATTAGTTGATTTATAATATTGAACACTTATCTAATACAAGTTACTCAATAAAAATCTTGATCTAGTTTGAGTAAATATAACATCTTAGCAGTGAGAGACAATCAAAAGATAAGACCTAATTAGACCTGCTACCTAAGTGATTCCAAAAAGTTCACAAGAACCTTCCTCAATCTAAAAAGTTCCTTTTGCTTTTTAGATGATTTTTTCATCCTCATTCCTCTTTTCATCTTTATGTAAAGCCTCCAGTAATCATAACTGAAAACCCCTAAAAATCCAATTATTACCAGTAAGATCAATGCAACATAAACAGATAAAATACTTTTTAACACAAAAAAGTATATCAGATAAAATACGGGGAAACTAACCAAAGCTCCCAAAGTAAAGTACATAGTTCCATGAAATTGAATATCCTCAATATTTCTGGTACTCATATATACTAATTTATACGGCAAATAGTTAAATAAAGCCCCTATTATATACAATGGAAATGTCAATATTAAAAGTAATATTATACCTATACAGGATCTTTTATTCTGAACCCTTTGAACACTGTAATCATCAGTTCTTACCTCCTTTAACAGTTTTCTGTATTCATTGGTTTTTCTGATAATCTTTGAGAATATATCTTCATCCAGATATTGAAACCTCGTAATATTTTCAACAAGTTTTTGATCGTGTTTTATTCTGTCTTCAAACGATAAGTCTTCTGTACTATTCTCTATGTTGAAATTTATTTCCGTTAAAAAGTCTACCGCTTCATATTCATTACCTTTAAACTGAATATTAACTATCAAAGGTATTATAGAGTCCCTTATTGCTCCATTGAGTTTATTAACCCCATTAGGAATATTTTCTTTATAATCCTCAATATAATCCTTAACAGAAATTGCTTTTCCGTAATTAACATGAACTTTTGATCTGAACCAGTAATAATGTTCATATTCAATTCCTACAGGAACAATCTTTACATTTAATTCCTCATTATAGTTTAATTCGGTTTGGAAAGCTACCCGGGAAATTCCTTTTTTCAAAGACCGTAACTTCCTGTAACCGGCATGATTAGCTTCAGGGAAAATTCCTAATCCGCTTCCACTGGCAATTACACTCATTGTTTTATCAAAAATTGCCTGATTTCTATGAAGATTTTCATACCCATCTCTTATTCTGAAAACCGGGAGCATCTTTATAAAATATAGAAACTTCGCGATAATTTTATTTTTAAAAATATCGGAACGTGCAAAAAAGATAATCTGACTTTTACGGGTAAATAAAAGTACTAAGGGATCTATAAGTGCATTCTGATGATTGGGGGCATATATTATTGGTTCACCTTCTTCCACCCCGCTCTTATCTTCAACACTAATTTTGTAAAACATATGAAAAGCCCTTGAAAGATAAGCTTTCAATACTCCATATAAATATGATTTCCTTTCAATAGTATTAAATCCCATAAAACAGAGTTAAGTTTTTATTCTCCTCCAAACAGATGCCACAGTTAAACCGGAAATAATATGCCAGATACCCCATCCTCCGGCTATAAATGCCATACCTCCAATACCGTCGAAAAGCTTTGGATTAAAGATCAAAACTAAAGCCAATCCCGAGTTTTGTATTCCTGTTTCGATAGATAGAGTTCGACGGTCGATTTTTGGTAATTTAAAAATCCTCGCCAAAGAATACCCTGTAAGTAAAGCAAGTAGGTTATGAATGAAAACCATCAGGACAATAAGGTGTAAATACCTAACCATGAATTCAAAATTTAAACTCATAGCACCTACAACTAAGCCAAGGAAAAAGATAATAGAAAATATCCTCAATGGTTTTTCGATCTTTACTGATAAATCTTCAAAGAAATGTCTAAACACCAAACCTAAAACTACGGGGATTCCCAATAAGATTAAAACTGTTTTTACCATTTGATATGGATCTATCTGAATTGGTACAACAAAATCGGAAGTACCGGAATATAAATTACCCCAAAAAGAAAAATTTAACGGCGTCATAAATATAGCTGCAAGAGTTGCAAATGCAGTTAAACTAATAGATAAAGCCGAATTACCTTTTGCAAATGATGTCATAAAATTGGAGATATTACCTCCGGGTGATGCCGCGACCAGAATCATACCAAAAGCAACTGAAGCTGTCGGTTTCATAATCAGTATTAGTAGAAATGTCAGAGCCGGTAAAGCAATAAACTGCGAAAAAACCCCAATTATCATTGACTTAGGATGCTTTAATACCTCTGTAAAATGTTCAAGCCTTATTCCTAAAGCCACTCCAAACATTATGATTGCCAATGAAAAATTTATAACAATCATCCCGCCACTATTAAAGTTAAGACGAATCTTATCAAGAATGCTTAAGTCCTGAAATGCATGAAGATCAATTGACTCGATAACTCCATTTTGGACAATAATTTTTTGATGATTTTTATAATAGATAATCTCAATCTTTTCTTCTTTCTTAGGCAAACCAACAATCTCTTCAACCTCTTCGTTCGACATCCCTATCCTTATGTCATTAAATGACTTTGCTATTACAGTGTCGCCATTTGTATGCACAGAGATTTCCTCATAATTATCTACATGCCCGGGAGCTATAAAATAATCATTGACCTTGCCTTTATGAATAAAAATAGTATTATTTCCTTCGTAAATCCAACGTTCAATATTTTGAAGTTCTATTGGTTCACCTACCTTTGAAACTAACATTTCTTTAGTATCACCAACCTTGATGAGTTCTAATTCTTCTTTATTAAATTCCTTGTTACAGGAAGAAAAATAAAGTAATATAACTAAAGGTGTAATTATTTTTAATAAACGCATATTTATTTATATAAGAATGTATGCAAAATAGATAATCCCAAGTAAACATCAAAATGACATCTGATATACTTTGAATATATTTTATACTAATATAGATTATTATGAAAAAAAATCCTCAAGCATTGACCTGAGGATTTAATATATAAAATTAGATTCTACAAATGTATTACCTCATCATAAGCATCGGCAGTTGCTTCCATAACAGCCTCACTCATTGTGGGATGCGGGTGAATCGCTTTAAGAATTTCATGTCCCGTAGTTTCTAATTTTCTGGCAACTACGGCCTCAGAAATCATTTCAGTAACATTATCTCCAACCATATGACACCCTAACATTTCTCCATAAACGGCATCGTAAATCACTTTTACAAAGCCATCTTTAGCTCCTGCAGCAGATGCTTTTCCGGAAGCCGTAAACGGAAACTTACCAACTTTTATCTCATGTCCGGCTTCAACAGCAGCTTTCTCAGTCATACCAACTGAAGCAACCTGAGGGTAACAATAGGTACATCCCGGAATGTTTCCATAATCTATAGCTTCAGGGTTCATTCCCTTTATATTTTCAACAGCAGTAATTCCTTCTGCCGAAGCAACGTGAGCTAAAGCAGGACCGGCAACAATATCTCCAATTGCAAGGTACCCGGGAATATTTGTATTATAATATTTATCAACAACAATTTTATCGCTATCTACAACTATCCCAACATCTTCCAATCCAAGATTTTCGATATTCGACTTAATACCTACGGCAGAAAGAACAGCATCAGCTTCGATTACCTTATCTCCTTTTTTGGTATTTACATGAACTTTTACACCTTCGCCACTGGTATCTACCGAGGTAACCTCAGCGTTAGTCATTACTTTAATTTTCGACTTTTTGAAAGAACGCTCCAATGCTTTCGAAACATCTGCATCTTCAACAGGAACAAGATTTGGTAAATATTCCACAATAGTAACCTCGGTTCCGAGTGTGTGATAAAAGTAAGCAAATTCAACTCCGATTGCACCTGACCCAACTACCACAAGCTTTTTAGGCTGTTGTTCGAGAGTCATAGCTTTTCTATAACCGAAAATTTTCTCTCCATCCTGTGGAAGACTTGGCAATTCGCGTGAACGCGCTCCGGTTGCGATAATAATATTTTGAGCAGAGTACTCTGTTACGGTACCCTCTGCATCAGTCACATCTATTTTCTTACCCGGCTTAAGTTTAGCAGTTCCGGCAATTACATCGATTTTATTTTTCTTCATCAAAAAATCAATGCCCTTGCTCATACCGTCAGCTACACCACGACTACGTGAAATAATAGCTGAAAAATCCTTATCAACATTATCGGCTTTTAATCCGTATTGATCAGCGTGTTTCATATAATCAAAAACCTGAGCACTTTTTAATAATGCTTTTGTTGGTATACATCCCCAATTTAAACAAATACCTCCAAGCTTTTCTCTTTCAACTATTGCGGTTTTAAACCCCAGTTGAGATGCTCGTATCGCAGTTACATAACCACCGGGGCCACTCCCTACTACAATTATATCGTATGTCATTGTCAAAGTTTTTTAATTCAAAAAATTCTGATAAAAATAATATATTTTAATTCCCAAAACAAAATGCTCTTTATTACCAAACGCGAATTTAAGAAAATTTAGATTATAGTAGATAGTGACTATATTATATTATTATATGGTATTATAATTAATATCTACTTTAACTCAACCTAACATTAATCATCAAAATATTTTCTGAACTACGAAACATAAATATTACATTTGATAAAATTTTTATAATTATGTTAAAAGCAGGAGTTTTAGGCGCCGGACATTTAGGAAAAATACATCTGCGTCTGCTAAACCAATCTGAAAAATATGAACTAGCAGGATTTTACGATCCTGACAGAAAAAATGGAGAAGCGGTAGAGAAGGAATTTGGTTTTAAATTTTTTGATACAATTGAAGGGTTAATAAAAGCCGTAGATGTTGTTGATATTGTTACTCCTACCCTTTCGCATTTCGAAGTTGCAAAAAAATCAATCGAAGCAGGTAAACATGTATTCATCGAAAAGCCAATCACAAATACAGTTGAAGAAGCTGAAGAATTGCTTTCTATGCTCGATAAAAAAGGATTGAAAGGACAGGTTGGACACGTTGAAAGGTTTAATCCTGCATTTATTTCGGTTAAAGATCAGATAAAGGATCCTATGTTTATTGAGGCTCATCGCCTGGCAGAATTCAATCCAAGAGGAACAGATGTTCCTGTAGTTTTAGATTTGATGATTCACGATTTGGATGTAATACTTAGCGTAGTAAATTCTGAAGTAAAGAATATTCATTCAAGTGGTGTATCGGTAATTTCAGAAACACCTGATATTGCCAATGCCCGTATTGAATTTGAAAACGGATGTGTTGCAAACCTTACGGCCTCAAGAATTTCAATGAAAAACATGCGTAAAACACGTTTATTCCAGCGTGACGCCTACGTTTCTATTGATTTCCTTGAAAAGAAAAGTGAAATAGTAAGAATGAAAGATGCACCTGTAAATCCGGGAGAATTTGATATGATTCTGGAGAATGCCGAAGGTGTTAAAAAGCAAATATATTTCGACCAACCAACCGTTGAAGGAAATAATGCAATTCTGGATGAATTGGAAACTTTTGCCGATGCAATTAAATACGATTTAAAACCATTAGTAACTCTTGAAGATGGTGCAAAAGCACTGAAAGTTGCCAAACAGATTATTGCAGGCTTTTAATTTTTTTGTTATTGGTTTCAAGTTGCGGTTTATATTTACCAGTAACAAGTAACTTGAAACCAGTAACCACTCTTTCTACAAGTTCAAAAACCGGAAACAAGTAAGCTACAACCAATATCAACTAAACCTGTGTAGCTATCTCCGATATAGCAAAAAAGATATTGGTTTCAATTTTAAAAGTTCTACATCCGTTTTTTGCTTCATCACTAATAAAAAAACACACTCTACCCCATACTCAAAATCGCTCTGTTTTTCTAAACTACTGAAAATAAATAATTAATATTTTTATAAAAAACAAAATATACCTATTAATGAGTATTGCCTCCAGACAATAGACCTACTACTTTCGTACCTGAAAAATTACTCAAATAAAAAAAAAACAAATTTACACCTATGATTACTTGGAAAGGACGCGGGATATTTAGCATCTTAATTTTATTTGTTACTGGCATTGGGGCAATTTCTTTATTTATCGATCATATTGACAGGAGCGTATTTTCTTCGGTTTTTATTTTAAGTGGAATTGCAACCTGGGGTTTAGGAAAAGAATGGAGCAGCAAACCGGAACACTTACTAATTGAAAGAGAAACAGAGAAGAAAATAATATCGGGACGAGATCACAGTTTGTATAATATAAAAGTAGAATACCTGGGCATACTGGAGGTTATACTTGGTATTGCAGTGTTGTTTACTCCTATTTTGGAGTAATATATTTAGACTTCAGTCTTATAACCTGTAACTCAAGCCCCAAACGATGATTCCTGAGCCTGTTGAAGGGCAGCCTTAGGGAGTAAGCAGCAGCCTGTTCAGAAAACAAAAATCACTCCACTTTGCTTACCTCTTAAAAATCAACAATTAACATTTTTACAAAAAACAAAATATACCCATTAATAGGTATTGTCCTGTAAGAATATTACTACTATGTTTATACTCGAAAAAGAATAATACTAAATTCTATAACAATCAATTGAGGTATAATTATGAAAAAATCACTACTATTTCTTTTACTAGTTTCTTGGGGATTAAATGCACAAAATAAGAGCGTTAGCAAAGATAACATCAGCTATACTCTAAATAAAGTTGTAAGCCGTATTGATAGATTACAAATTCATATTAATGAACAGGGTAGTTCTTGCGACTTTGGATGGGAATTAGAAGTAATAAATTCTTATCACAAAAGATTACAAAATCAAATAAACAAATACAAAAGCTGTTGCTTCTATAAAAACAGAAAAGCAGAGTTAACTGAAATAAGTGAAAAAATAAGCTATACCGAACATCTGTTAGAAGCAAACAAACAAAACACTGAAACTCTAACCATTAAAACACTTTACAATGAACTAACAGAGTTAAAAACACTTATTTATTCGCATAAATATTATGAAAGAAAACTGTGAAAAATTAAGAGAGATCATTTTTAACTCTTCACCAAAACCCTATACTCTACTCCTTTTTTTTCAAGAATAATATCATCTATAATTTGCAGTGAATTTTTTCTAATTATTTGCTTTAAGTTAATAATATATTCACTCCCCTTTTCAGAATAACTACCTAAAGCTTCAGCCAGTTCTATGGAAGAAGGCTTAAGTGAACTTTGCCTTGATATAAAACGCTTTTCTCTAAACTCTTTATAAGCCCTGTGCCTGTTTAAATTAATACAATAACGATCTACTGCCTTTTCTATACTTTCGAATGTCCTAAGCTTAATATCGGAATTATTCGCACTGATAAAACTTCCCTCCGCTCCATTTGAAAAATGTTCTCCAAACAGTGAATTTCCCTCTATGGCAAACCTGGAAGTTCCCCATCCGCTTTCAACAATAGCCTGTGCAATAATTAGTGATGGAGGTATCATATCAACTTTTTTGAGAAGAGCATCAAAATCCTTTTCACCGGTTCTGTATATTTCACTCAAATCATCAATCCACAGTAACTCTTCACCGCTTACTACCCTATTATCGTTATACCTTTCGTAAATATCAATAATACGATTCCGTTTAGAAAGAATAGTTTCATTGCTCCTTAATACAACAGGCATTAAAAACTTTATGAAAATTTCTTTTCTATCCTTTACACTCAATTCTTTTATACCCGGAGAAATATTTTCGACAAAAACAGGTGCTATTGTACCTTCCACGTTACTTTTCTTAGAAGCAAAAACAGAATCCAGTAAAGCATAGTCATCAACTGAAATACTTTTTACAGCAAGCTCTCTATTACAGCTTATCGATATAAAAAAAATAAAAAGGATTATATAAACCCTCATATTATTTCAATAAGTTAATAATATTCTCTGTAGGCCGGCCTAAAGCAGCCTTACCGCCTTTAACAACAATTGGCCGTTCTATAAGCTTGGGATTCTCGACCATCGCCACGATTATTTCATCATCACTTAGGTCTTTTCCTTTAAAATTATCTTTCCAAATGGACTCTTTTACTCTTACAAGTTCAATTGGTTTCATACTCAACATACCTAGAATATCCTTTAGTTCACCTGCATTAGGAGTGGTTTCCAAATATTTAATTATTTCCGGTTCTATTCCTGCATCCTGTACTGCCTTTAATCCTGCTCTGCTCTTCCCGCATCGTGGATTGTGATATATTTTTACCATAATTTATCTATGATTTGTACTATACCTCGAAAAACTCATATAATCCCAAAATATTGTACTTTCCTCTTTTATCTTTCCTCTTTTATCTTTTATCTTTAGCTCGCTGGCACTCCGTTCTTCAACGGTTGCTCGCTGAACCTCCTTCGTCGGTTTCCTCTTTTATCTTTTATCTTTTATCTTTCCTGCCTGACTGAGTCACGCAGGCAGGTATCTTTCCTCTTTCCTCTTTTATCTTTTATCTTTTCAACTTCATTACTACGAACGATATTCCAAAGATAATAACAATAACCGCGCCAATATGTGCAACTATTTTGGTAAGATCAAATTCATCGTTAAAAACGTCGTATTCCCAACCGTAGTATTGGAATATTAAATTCTTTACAAGTACTGCAAATATAATTATAGCTATTTGAGTAAATTTTAGTCCTTTCATAAATTTTTTTTTAAATATGATGTGTTATAAACTAACTTAATATTATAACGATTGTCATTGTTATAACAGCTATAACAAACCACTTCAATAATCTCTTGTTACTCCAGTTTCTCAGCTCGTATTTTTCAATTTTTTTTAAACTGCTCTGCTCATAATCAATCTCGGTAGGGTTAAATGAGTATTGCTGTTTTGTATCAACCCTGTTTGTATGCTTAAATTGTTTACAATTCATTGCCATCGTCAAGTCCTTTTTGCCCTTCGCCCATCAAAAATGCCTTCATAAAACCATCTATTTCACCGTTCATTACAGCATCGACATCACCGGTTTCATGTTTTGTTCTTACATCTTTTACCAGTTTATAAGGATGCATCACATAATTTCTTATTTGCGACCCCCACTCAATCTTCATCTTTCCGGATTCGATCTCAGCTCTTTTTTCCTGCTTTTTCATCAACTCAATTTCGTACAATTGCGATTTTAGGTGACGAATAGCATTATCCTTATTTTCTAATTGCGATCTCGACTCCTGATTTTCAATAATCAAGCCTGACGGTTTATGATGTAACCTTACAGCTGTTTCGATCTTATTTACTGCCTGTCCTCCTGCTCCGGACGATCGGAAAGTATCCCATTTTATGTCTGACTGATTTATCTCAATCTCAATTGAATCATCCACTAAGGGGTAAACATAAACCGAAGCAAAGGAAGTATGACGTTTAGCGTTTGAATCAAACGGAGAAATACGAACTAAACGATGTACTCCGTTTTCGCCTTTTAAATATCCAAAACCATAATCACCTTCAAACTCAAGAGTTACTGTTTTTACACCGGTAACATCTCCTGACTGATAATTAACTTCCTTAATTTTATAAGCGTTTTTTTCGCCCCACATCAAATACATACGCATGAGCATTTCTGCCCAATCATTACTCTCCGTACCTCCGGCTCCGGCAGTAATTTGCAATACAGCACTTAGAGAATCTTCTTCGCCCGAAAGCATATTTTTAAACTCGAGATTCTCGAGTTTTTCCACAAGTTCACTGTGACCTTCTTCTACTTCTTCTTCTGTTGCCTCGCCTTCTTTCACAAAATCGATCAGCACACTCAGATCCTCCGACAGAGATCTCAATTCATTATACGACTCCACCCATTGCTTTTTCTGACGTAAACTTTTAAGCAACACTTCAGCCTTTTTCGGATCGTTCCAGAAATCAGGTGCAAGAGTCTTATCCTCTTCATTACTAATTTCTATTTCCTTCTTCTCAATATTCAGATATCCGTGTAAGGCCTCTATTCGTTGATTTATTTTTTTTAACTGATCGCTTGTAATCATAAATGTGAACGATTATTATATAGACATGCAAAATTAATTTTTTAAAAATAAGAATACACTATTTATCACAATATATAAATAAAAGACAGACTACACCACATATACAAAAGCTCATTAATAGCATATACCTCATTTCCAGTGTCATCTATACAACAATATTTAATTGTAAAAAAAGCTTATTATTATTGATATTTTCCTATTTTTATTTTTATGATAAAGTATGATTTAGAGAAGGAGAGCAAAGAGATATCAAAACGGTATAAAGATATATTAAGATCTTCCTATCAGATTCTAACAGAAGAAGATAAAATCTTAATAAGAAAAGCTTTAGACCTGGCTATTGATGCGCATAAAGACCAGAGAAGAAAGACAGGAGAACCATATATTTATCACCCAATTGCTGTTGCCCAAATTGTAGCAAGCGAAATTGGGCTTGGTGCTATTGCTATTGCTTCTGCATTTTTACATGATGTTGTAGAAGATACCGACTATACAATCGAAGATATGGAACGATTGTTTGGAAAAAAAATAGCCAGTATTATTGACGGACTGACTAAAATTTCCGGAATTCAGGATCAAAACATATCTGTACAAGCCGAAAACTTTAGGAAAATGCTCTTAACACTGTCGGATGATGTTAGGGTTATTTTAATAAAATTAGCCGATCGTTTGCATAATATGCAGACAATGGATGCAATGCCGCACCATAAACAATTAAAAATTTCATCAGAAACATTATACATATACGCTCCGCTGGCCCACAGATTAGGGCTGTTTAATATTAAAACCGAGCTTGAAGATTTAGGATTGAAATATACCGAACCTGATGACTATTATGATATAGTAAAAAAATTAGAAGACTCTAAAGAAGAACAGAATGACTATATAAAGAATTTCTCAAATTTCATTAAAAATTCTTTGGATGCCCACGGATTGAAGTACTCCATAAAAGGAAGACCAAAATCGATATTTTCTATCAGAAAGAAAATGATTAATCAGGCTGTGAGTTTCGAAGAAGTTTACGACAGGTTTGCCGTTAGAATAGTTTACAAATCCGATATAAAAGAGGAAAAATTTAATGCCTGGAAAATATATTCTGTTGTAACGGATCATTTTCAACCTAACCCAAGCAGATTAAGAGATTGGCTTTCTTCTCCAAAAACAAATGGTTATGAAGCTCTGCACACAACAGTTATGGGCCCGGGAGGAAAATGGGTAGAAGTTCAAATTCGCTCTGAACGAATGGATGAAATTGCAGAAAGAGGATATGCTGCTCACTATAAATACAAACATGGCGAAACAGACGAAAATGCTTTAGACCATTGGTTAAATCAGGTAAAAGAAACTCTTGAAAATCCTGAAATTAATGCAATAGATTTTGTTGACAATTTTAAGCTTAATTTATTTTCGAAAGAAATTTATGTCTTCACTCCAAATGGCGACTTAAAATCTCTTCCCAAGGGAGCTTCTTCATTAGATTTCGCATTCAACATTCATACTCAGGTTGGTGCTAATTGCCTCGGGGCAAAAGTTAATGGTAAATTAGTTCCTCTAAACCATAAATTAAAGAGTGGAGATCAAGTTGAAATAATCACATCTAAAAATCAAAAACCAAAATCTGATTGGCTGGATTTTGTAATTACCGTAAGGGCTAAATCAAAAATAAAATCAGCCTTAAAAGAAGAAAAGAAAAAAATAGCCGACGATGGAAAAGAAATTCTTTCCCGAAAATTACGACATCTAAAAGTTTCACTTGATGAGAATGTGGTTAACCAGCTTGTTTCTTATTATAAATTAAAAACCAGTCAGGATTTATTTTATAAAATTGGCGTAGGAGCTATTGACAATAAAACTATTAAAGAGTTTGTAAATCAAAGAGGAGGAGGTTTTGTAAGTTTCCTGAGACGTACTATTACCAGGAAACCAACTACTGTCAGAACAATATCTGAAGAGGATACTAAAACCTTTGATCAACTAGTTTTTGGATCCGATCATGAGCACCTCGATTATACTTTAGCTAATTGCTGCAACCCTATACCCGGTGATAAGGTATTTGGATTTATCACCATAAATGAAGGGATTAAAGTTCATAAAGAAAATTGTCCTAATGCAATTTCATTACAGGCAAACTACGCCTACAGAATAATGAAAGCAAAATGGATAGACTCAAAAGAAGAGGATTTTAAGGCCATATTATCCATAAAGGGAATTGACAATATCGGAGTGATCAATCAGGTTACAAAGTTAATTTCCACGAACTTTAACGTAAATATCAGAAGTATTAATATTACCGGAGATGCCGGGATTTTCGAAGGTAGAATTACCATCACTGTCCACAATCAAATGCAATTGAACACAATCATTAAAAAAGTTAAAGAGGTTCACGGAGTTTCAAATGTTTCCAGAATTTATAAGAATTAAAAAAACAATACTTATACATACTAAAAACCTTTAAGAAAAATTCTCGCTAAGTGGCAGATAAGTATTTAATATTTTAATTATTAAGCACTCCCCTGAAAATAATATTGACAAACTTATCCTAATGTAAAATTTTAAATACCAACTCCTTTAATATTTCTCCGGGTGGAATTGCATTGGCACCAACACCTTTTACTTTTACATCAGCATCTCTGAGATAGCTCACAATTTGCACGGCTTTTTTCAGGTTATAACTATTTGCAGCCTGGAAATATTCTTTCACAAAAAACGGATGAACGCCGAGCTGTCCCGCTACAACATTAGGCTGCGATTTATCTTTTAACGAATGTAAGATCAATACTTTGGAAAAATACCCGAATATTGAAGGAATAGTTCCTAAAACAGGGTGTTGTTTCTGGTTATGGGCAAAATAATTTATAATCCTGTTGGCTTTTAGTACATCGCGGTTTGCCAAAGCAGAGTTCAGTTCAAAATTATTAAACTCCTTACTTATTCCTATATTTTCCTCTATATGTTGTGGGCTAATTTGAGTTCCTTTTTCCAATAATGTTGTAAGTTTTTCCAACTCACCGGCTATCTTACTCAAATCATTTCCAAGGAATTCTACCAGCATAAAAGTTGCCTTTTGCTCAATAGTGTATCCTTTTCCTCTTAATACTTTTGCTATCCAGTCGGGCAACTCATTATCGTACTTTTTCTTACTCTCGAAGAAAACACCTGATTTTTTTACGGTTTTAATAAAAGGCTTTCTACCGTCGGCTTTTTTGTATTTATAGTTAAAAACCAGAATAGTCGAATCCTGAGGATTCTTAGCATAGGCTGCCAAAGCTGTCCTCCCCGATTCTGTATTAAAATCCGAAATTCCCTGTGCTTCCCTAACCACCACTACCTGATGTTCGGCCATCATAGGAAAACGTTTTGCCGTTGCCAAAATTTCGGTAACATTTGTATCTGCTCCATACAAAACCACCTGGTTGAAGTCTCTTTCCGATTCGTTCAACACGTTATTTTCTATAAACTCCGATAATTTATCTATATAATAAGGTTCATCACCCGTAAAAAAGTATATAGGCTTAAAACTACGCGTTTTAATATCCTTTACAATCTGATTTACCTGATCGTCCTGTTTTACTTTTGCCATACTATAATATCACTAATTAAAATAATGAATTTGATTATAAGTATATTTCATTATTCGTCTATATAAATCTTTTACCTAACTACCTTCACCTCTCCCAAACAATGCCCCCAGCAGAAAGCCAAGGGAAGGTTCCCGGGCGAAGCCGGGGGATTAATCAATCCAATGTAGTACATCGTGAACTATACTCCATCTGGGTTTAGTTTCTTTAACCTCTTTTCCTAAAACCCAATAATCATATAACCTTTCAATAGTTTTATCCTTTTTCTTCAACTCTATCCAGTGATTCAAAAAAGTCTCAAATTCCGGATCCGGACTCCCAAAAGTGTATACCAAAGGAAGTGTTACAGGTTCCTCAAACGGACTTATAACCTGAAATTCAGGATATAACAACGCCCATGCCGATCCCGACTCGGCAGTTGTTAACAATGCGTCAATTTCGGGATATTTCCCATTAAAAAAATTATAAATAGAATCTTTTTTTACAACATTTGATTGTGGAAAAATACTCTTAAAAATATCTCCAAAATTATTTTCCTCAGCTGTAAAAACATTGACCATACTATTATAGGTTTCATCGTAACTTTCCAGAGTATTAATCTTGTCCTTAGTTACCAAAGCAACATTAACATCCATATATCCGTCAGTTACAACATGACCTTTAGCATAACGAGCTGTAAGTGCTGTACCCGACATTATTAAATCTATATAATCCTTTTCCAATAACTCGTCTCTCGATAATTTTTGAGCATTTATTGAGATAAATTCTATCGAAACATCCAAATCGGAAGCTAAAGTGTGGGCCATATCAATATCCAAGCCAACAATATCACCTTTTAAATTGAAATAAGAAAATGGCATAGCATCCTCATAAAATCCAATTCTGATTTTCTCACGCTCTTTGATCCTTTCTATCCTACTCTTTCCTCTTCTCAACCTTGGATATATTGGTGCCGGATCCTCTAATAAGCTTGATTTAATTTCATAAGTAAGCAAATCCATATCGGCAATAACCCTATCCTTTGTATATGCACCCTCAAGTGCATAATTAAGATATATATTAATCGGTATAAATAAAACAAATGCGCCTATCACAGTTGAGGCAATAGCTATTGTAAGCTTACGTTTTTTCAGATTAAAAAATCCATAGGTCATAGCACCGGTTAAAATTACAATAGTTATTAGGTGCATTGAACCTAAAACAACTCTGATCCTATCGATATAAACACTCGAAATAACAAACAAATTAAATATATCTCCGGGAATATTCATCACATCCAGCATAAAAGGTATACCCGAAACCGGAGCTACAAAGCTACTCATCAGCAGGGAACCTATAAATGCGGGATATTCGTCAAATGTTATCTCATTTCCAACGAACCATCCGGCAAATGGCACAAAAATAAATACAACCAGTGTACCTAAATTTGGGAATGGATATGCCAATGGGAAAATTACTTCAACAGATTGTTCACTGTCATCATTTAGCAGGTCATAATCATCGTACAACTGTTTAATGTTTTCAATCAACTGTGGTAATACAATAATTATTTTTCCTGTTGCAAAAATTGTAATTAAAGTGTCCTTTGTAACTCTAAAAATATCTTTGTACTTAAAAGGTGTAAATGATGAAATAATTAAGGGCATAAAAACAATAGCCAGTAATACGGCCCCTGCTGTATATACCAAAACATAGGTTTGCAACTTACCTATCTCACTTAAGGTCATAGTTCCCGCTGTGCTTGCAGCAATAGCAAAAACACCATATGGAGTAAGCTTGACAATTAATTTATTTACATTATTAAGAGCGTTTGCCATAACGTCTAAGCCATGTAACAGCCTTTCTTTCCCCGGAACCTTAATCAGCCCAATCCCTACCAAAATACTAAATATCACTACAGAAGGGACTGTATTTTTCGATAATGCTTCAAATGGATTAGACGGAATAAATAACTTTAAAAAATCTATTTCCTTGGGATCTCTGATCAGACTTTCATCATAATAAGATGCTGACACCCAGGTAGGAAAAACTGTTGGTAATACAAGAACTACAACAATTCCAAGCAACAATAATACAGATAGAACTATTGCAGCATTTTTTATCATTTTCATCCCTTTATCTAACGACAGACGTCCGATGTTTACCATCAACGAAAGCATGATATAGGGTAAAACAGTCATTTGTAACAATCCTATAAAGGCATCACCAAAAATAGAAAATCCGGCAACATGTTCTCCAAAAAACAGACCAAGTGCTACCCCTAAAAATAATCCTATCATTATTTTTGTTGAAAGACTCTTTGGCGCTTTTCTTTTTTTTCTCCTGAATCTCCTCAATACCATCTACAGAACCGATATAAAATATTATAACAATAAATATAAAACTAATAATTAATTTCTCGGATGAATAATCATATTTTATCATAATCAAAATACATTAATGCTATGGTGTTTATCGGACTATATTTTCGGGTTATACCAATCACGATTTAAAATGATTGATAAATAAATTGAATTATATTTTTCTTAGATGAGGCAAAAAATAAGGAAAATAAAAACGATTTATATCGATCATTTTTGAGTTGTAATTGGTATTACTTCATTAAAAACAGAAAGTGTTTAATTATTTGTTAATTATTACGATCAAAAAATTATGATTTAATAACTTTGCTCTACACTTACATTAATAGAAAATAATGGCAAAGAAGAAAAAGAAAATACGTTTGGATGAAGATGGTTTTGTTTATTCTACAAATTCAAACTTTGCATTAGCAGATGCATTGGGTGCATTACAGCAGGATCAGGACGAATTAAATCCCAATCAGCAACATTTAATTGCGAAAATTGAAAAGAAAGGGAGAGGTGGAAAAACAGTAACAATAATAGAAGGTTTTGAAGGAAGCGAAGAAGATTTGAAAAATCTCGGAAAAGAACTAAAAAACAAAATCGGAACCGGAGGATCCGTAAAAGACGGAGAAATTATTATGCAGGGCGATGTTAGAAATAAAGTCGTTGAAATACTTCAAAAAGACGGATATAAAGTTAAGAAATCAGGCGGTTAATTATACCTTTACAAATAAAACTGCCTTATTACCCCACCAACTTAATAATTGTACGACTAAAATATAACAACAAAATGAGTGATAGAATAGCAGAATCGGAATTAATAATAAACCCTGATGGAAGTATTTACCATTTAAATGTTAAACCGGGTCAACTTGCAGATACAATTATCTTTGTTGGCGATCAAAACAGGGTTCCGCTTGTATCGAAGCATTTCGATACTATTGAACATAAATTATCGAAAAGAGAATTTGTAACCCATACAGGTAGCTATAAAGGTAAGCGCCTTTCCGTAATTTCCACAGGAATAGGACCGGACAATATAGATATCGTTTTCAACGAAATAGATGCTCTGTTCAATATTGACTTCAAAACCAGAACAAAAAATAAGGAGCACAAAAAATTAAATATTGTTCGTATAGGCACTTCAGGTTCTTTGCAGGATCATATTCCTGTTGATTCCTTTGTTTTGGCAGAATACGGTATCGGTTTCGACGGTGTTCTACACTATTACGACTCAAAACATGTTCAGGAAACAGCAATGCAGGATGCATTTGTAGCCCATACTAAATGGGACTCCAACAAGGCCAGACCATATATTGTGAAATACGGCGAAGAATTAGGCAAACATCTTATTAGCGATAAGGTAGTAAAAGGTTTTACGGGTACTGCTATTGGTTTCTACGGTCCGCAGGGAAGGGTGCTAAGACTCCCTCTTCAAGACGTAAATATGAATCATAAAATCGACAGTTTTGAGTTTGAGGATAAAAAGATCACAAATCTGGAGATGGAAACCGCCGTTATCTATGGTATCGGAAAAATGCTGGGGCACAACGCATGTTCTTTAAACTGCATAATTGCCAATCGCGCAAACGGAACTTTCAGCGAAGATCCCTATGCAGCCGTTGAGGAACTTATAAAATATACATTAAACAAACTGGCTGATATTAATTAAATCAAGTTCATTAAATCATTAGTTCATTATCAATTGGGCGCGTGCTAAAGCACCGTGTGTTACACTGTATCTTATTTCTACAATTATGTTCAATAATAATAAAGCAGCAGCTTCCTTCGGTCGCTTCTGCTTTATTTATTTCACAATAATTCTATAAACAAGGATGCCGTTTCACCCACTCGCGCAAACATCAAAATAATATAACTATCTTAATTTCAACAACAACAAAACTACCTATATAAAAACATAAAAATTATTCACAAATACACTTGTACAGTTATCTTTTTAAGCTATATTTGCACCCGCAATCAACAAAAAAGATTGTACGTTCTTTAAAGCGGCTGTGGTGGAATTGGTAGACACGCTAGACTTAGGATCTAGTGCCGCAAGGCGTGGGGGTTCGACTCCCTTCAGCCGCACTTTATTGAAACAATATTCACTCGCGGATGTGGTGGAATTGGTAGACACGCTAGACTTAGGATCTAGTGCCGCAAGGTGTATGGGTTCGACTCCCTTCATCCGCACAGCAAAAAGAGCTTTCTGTTTTTACGGAAAGCTCTTTTTTTATTCATCAATATTTCTATTTACTCAACTTTTTCCAAAACCATCGCTATTCCCTGCCCTACTCCAATACACATGGTACACAATGCTTTTTTTGCATCGGAATTTTGTAATTGGTAATATGCACTTGTCACAATTCTTGCTCCGCTCATTCCCAGCGGATGACCTAAGGCAATTGCTCCTCCAAGTGGATTTATTCTCGGATCATCATCTTTTAATCCTAATTCTCGTGTACAACCTAACGACTGTGCAGCAAAAGCTTCATTGAGCTCTATTATATCCATATCGTCTAATGACAGGTCGAGTTTAGATAAAACCTTTCGGGTTGCGGGTACCGGCCCCATTCCCATAATTCTGGGGAGTACGCCCGCTGTTGCCATTCCCAGTATTTTAGCTCTTGGTTTTAAATTATACTTTTTCACAGCCTCTTCCGATGCTATTAGCATTGCAGCAGCACCGTCGTTTACACCTGATGCATTACCTGCAGTGATACTGCCATTTTCTCCGCTTGCCGACTTGGTAATTGGTCTTAGAGTACTTAATTTTCCCAAAGATGTTAAGCGTGGATGTTCATCCTCCGAAACTTCGATTGGATCTTTTTTACGCTGTGGCACCATTACCGGAACAATTTCTCTCGCCAGAGAACCGTTTTTTTGAGCTTCGGCAGCTTTCTCCTGACTCCATTGGGCAAATGTATCCTGATCTTCACGGCTGATATTGAAATCATCGGCTATGTTCTGGGCAGTTTGTATCATACCTTCGGTGCCATACATTTCGTCCATCTTTGGATTTTCGAAACGCCATCCAATAGAAGTATCATAAATTTTGGCATTTCGCGAAAAAGCAGTTTCTGCTTTCCCCATTACAAACGGAGCCCGCGACATACTTTCTACTCCACCGGCAACTATCAAATCAACCTCTCCCGATTTAATTGCCCGTGCCGCAATTCCAATTGCATCCATTCCCGAACCGCAAAGCCTGTTTATCGTTGAACCCGGCACAGTTTCCGAAAAACCTGCAAGTAATGAAGCCATACGTGCAACATTACGGTTGTCTTCGCCTGCCTGATTGGCACAGCCCATAAAAATATCATCAATAGCCGCCGAATCCATTTCCGGATTCCTGTCCATTATTTCTTTTAATGGTATGGCTGCTAAATCATCAGCTCTTACAGATGATAAAGCCCCACCGTATCTTCCAACCGGTGTTCTTATTGCGTCACAAATATATACTTCGTTCATTCTTTTTATTTTTTTGATAACTGGTCTATTTTGGGTTTTAACACCCTGAAACCATTCAAAAGACCATCCGTTAATTTATCAACATCTTTCTGAGTGTGCGTTGTTGCAAACATACATGCCAATGTATTTATCATGATTATATCTTTTTCAAGAAACAGGTAATCGAGAAACTCTGTAATTACTGACTGTGTATCCGGTCCCTGATAGGTTTCCCTGTAAGTATTCGGTGCTTTTTCTTTAAAGTGAATCCTAAACATTGAACCTGCGCCCGTTAAACAGGCAGGAATATCTGCTATTTTTATAGCTTCTTCTATCTGTTTTCTCGCAGTCATTGTAAGGGCATTTATTTCCAAAACAGCTTTCTCGTCAAATAACTCCATAGCTACCCTTCCGGCAGTAGTTGAAACCGGATTGGCAGAAAATGTCCCTGAATGCGGATGCCTGAGAAATTTTTGACGCGGATCAAGAACCTCCATTATTTCCGATTTTCCGGCAACTGCTCCAATAGGAAATCCACCACCGATAATTTTTCCCATTGCAGTCATATCAGGTTTAACAGAATAATTTGCCTGAGCTCCCGAATAGTTTACCCTGTAAGTAACTACCTCATCGAAAGCTAAAACAGCATTATTTTTTCTTGTCCAGTCATATAATGCTTTCACAAACTCCTCTGTGGCAGGAAACAGACCTACACGGTGAGGAACCGGATCAATCAACACACAGGCAATATTATCTGCATCTTGATCCAGCAACCTTATGGTTCTTTCAATGTCATTATATGGAAATATCACCACATCGTCCATCACGCCCTGAGGTGTTCCCTGAACAACCGGTACAGTATTGGGTTTATCTATATCTCCCCAGTTACCCGGATTGGCAGTCTGACTTATTTCTGCAAAATCATAAGTGCCGTGATAAGCTCCTTCGGCTTTGGCTATTTTAGCTTTTCCGGTAAGAGCTCTGGCCGCTTTTATCATAGTCATAACAGCCTCAGTACCCGAGTTCATAAACCTGATTTTTTCAAATCCCGGAGTACGCGATATCAGCAATTCGGCAAACGCCACCTCTGCTTCAGATCCCATAGTAAAAGCAGAACCCTTTTTTAATTGTTCCGTAACAGCATTAACAATTGCAGGATGCGAATGTCCATGTATTAATGAAGCCATATTATTTGCAAAATCCAGACGTTCTGTTCCATCTATATCTTTTATATAACTGCCGTGAGCACTGGCTACATAATATGGGTGAGGTTTTCTGTATATGGTATTTCTACTTACTCCACCTGTAATTACTCCAACTGCCCGTTCGTAAATAGCCTTGCTTGATTCGCCTTTGGCTGTTTTATTGGATTGAGGTTTCATGATATTTCAGAATTTAGCTTTTTACTCAGTGTATAAATTAAGTTTTGCCCCGGTGTGCTTTTGTAAATAATCAAAATCTACATTAGGTCCCATTTCTCTAACATATAAACCGTCATTTTCAACATCTATTATGGCCAGATCGGTATATATTCTTTCCACAACGCCCTTTCCTGTAAGAGGAAATGTACACTCATCAATTATTTTAGGAACTCCTTTTTTGGTCACATGTTGGGTAATCACCAAAATTCTTTTCACTCCGGCAACCAAATCCATAGCTCCCCCAACAGCAGGAATAGCAGTTTTAGCACCGGTTGACCAATTGGCAAGATCTCCATCTCTGGAAACCTGCATTGCTCCCAGAACACATACATCTATATGCCCTCCGCGGATCATAGTGAAACTGTCGGCATGATGAAAATAACTGGCTCCTGGTATAGAAGTAATACATTTTTTACCCGCATTAACCAATTCCCGGTCTTCTTTCTCCTTTGGCGGTACCTTTCCCATACCGAGTAATCCGTTTTCGGTCTGATAAATCAACTCCCGGCCTTCGGGAACAAAATCGGCAACCATCTCGGGAATTCCGATTCCAAGATTTACATAAGAACCATCAGGGATGTCTAAGGCCACTTTTTGAGCCATTTCTGAACGATCCCAACCTATTTTTTTATCTGTATCTACCATGGGTATCTCATTCCTTGTGCCACTAATTCTGATTCGTGAGCAGGGTTATTAATCTCTATAACTCTTTTTACAAATATCCCCGGAGTAACAACTACCTCAGGGTCTATTTCTCCGGCTTCAACTATATGTTTCGTCTGAACTATTGCAGTTTTTGCAGCCGTACACATTATAGGCCCGAAATTTCGGGCTGTTGCGTGATAAGTCAAATTGCCATACCTGTCGGCTTTTTCACTTTTAACCAGTGAAAAATCTGCAACTATTCCATGTTCCAAAACATACTCTGTTTCGTTAAACATACGCGACTCCTTACCATGGGCAAGTACTGTATTTACAGATGCCGGTGTGTAAAAAGCTGGTATTCCGGCTCCTCCGGCACGTATCCTTTCGGCCAAAGTTCCCTGAGGGACCAATTCCAGTTCTATCTCTCCGGCATTATATAATTCCGGAAAAACAGTTGAATTTGCAGTTCTGGGAAAGGAGCAAATCATTTTCTTTACACGCTTGTGTTCTATCAGAGCAGCAAGACCTATATTTCCGCTACCTGTATTGTTACTTACCACTGTAAGATCTTTTGCTCCCTGATCTATTAAAGCATGAATTAGCTCTATAGGGCTCCCGGCCTCACCAAATCCGCCTATCATAACTGTTGCCCCATCATGAATATCACTAACCGCTTTTACAGCTGATTCAACAATCTTATTAATCATAATATTTTATATAAAATGAATAGATTTATTAAATAACCTTATAAGGTTTTCTCCAGAATAGTCTTATTTTCAAGACCTTCTTCTATACCGGCTAATTCTTCCTCATAGAAATAATTACCACCTTCTAAAGGTTTTAGTTTCTCTATGGTGTTTTCTTTTTCATCATATTCAGCTAAATATACCTTATCGAGCCACTCCATGTTTCTGGCTTCATTAAATTTCAGTACAAAGGCCTTTTTGCCGTTAACTTCTACTGTACCCAATAAAGATGTTTTTCCTGCAGAAGACGTCATTGTAATATATCTCGACGGACGCGAAACTGAAGGAAGACTTCTGTATATTTTGCTAAATACTTTATTTATATCAGCCAATGGAGCAGTAAAATAATGATGTTCTCCGGTTGGTCTGGCCATATACATCGAATGGAAACCTATTCCTAACATAGTTAATATATGTGCCAAATCAATCCAGTTTTGGGCAGACTTATCTACATCTACTTTCCCGTTTTCGTATTTAAACAGACTGATATGGTTCATAATAGGACTTTGACTCTTCACGTTAACTCCGTTTGATCTTAATCTACGAACGGCAGCTATTGTTTGGATATTCATCAACTCTTTTGGAGCTGAAAAATGCCCCATCCACAATACCTGAACTCCATTCTCTCCTAACTTTTTAAACAATTCGAGAGTTTGATCATACTTCGAATTAAGAATCATTCCGGGATCGAAAGTTAGAGCTCTTGATGCTATCCTTATTGTTCTGACATGCATTAATTCAGGATCTTCAATTAACGGAGTCAGATACTCCTTTAATCTATTATATGGCATATAACCTCCATCTCCCCCGGTAACAAGAATATCTGTTACCTCCTTGTGCTGTCTAAGATATTGATGCACCGGAGTTATTTCGTTTTGAATAAACATATCTTCATCTCCTCTAACCTGAGCATGACGAAAACAATAAGTACAAAAAGAGAAACAGCTTTGTGTTGTTTTATCAAAAATTAAAAAACACTGGGGATACTTGTGCTGACTACCGTCTAGTGTATCTATGTCTCCTTCCTCGTTATAGAATGAAGGCCTGTTTAAAAGCTGCTTACCGTCGTGAGGATTAGTTTTTTCAATGTAATCCGTAGCAATTTTGGTTCTTTTTACAGCATCTTCTTCTTCCAGATATTCCCCAACTGTTCCTTCGTTTATCATGTTTGGCTGAGGAAAAGTCAGCTGAAAGACTGAATCGTTCTCATAATTCTCCCAGTCAATAGTATTTAATACGTGCTTTGTTACCATGAAACGGTATACTTCTATAAAAAGCTCACGTTCACTGATATCACCAAGTATAATACCATTTTCTTCCAGTATAGAACAAATTTCCCTGAAACCTTCTAAACCGGTATAACGTTTTTTTGAATCTTTAAATATAGCTTTTGATTTTACCTGCAACCTCGAGTGTTGAGGGAAACTATTGTGCAACCTGCTAAGCAGGCCCGTAGGAAGTAAATTTTCCTTTTCTACATTACTTATTGCGTCATCACTCATAGAGTGACGCTCAATAAGACTTTTTACTACAGATGGTTTTATGGTAATCATTTCTTTTATGGTTTACGCAAATACTCCTAAAGAGTATCAGTTGTGGTTATTTATTTTATTTAAACTTTATTTCAATTAATTAGTGTTATTACCCAGAGCAATTCAGCATCATCATCACTAATATTCCTAAACAAATGCGGTCTGTTCGAATTAAAATAAAAACTGTCACCACTGCTTAAGGTGTATTGTTTTCCATCAAACTCTGCTTCGAAATCTCCTTTTAATACAAAGCAAAACTCCTGACCCGGATAGTTGCTTGTCATAATTTCTTTTGAATCTGAATTTTTATCGAATTTTATTATATAAGACTCTATCTGCTTTCCGGGAATGTGATTCGATAATAAATAAGAGAATGTTCCCTTATCGTTCTTTTTTGCAAGCTTTCTTTCACCTGACTTCAATAGGGGGCTTTGAATATTATTTTCATTTTCTCCTATTAACTCACCTACAGTAGTTTTTAATGATTCAGCAACTTTTTTTAAAGTAACTATTGATGGGAAAGCCTTTCCTTTCTCTATTTGAGAAATTAAACTCGGAGTAACTCCAATCATGATTGACAACTCTTTTATTTGCAACCCGAGTTCTTCTCGTTTCCTCTTAATTCTCTTACCCATTCGTTCCATAACAGCCGGAATTAATTTTATTTAACTAATTAAACTTTACTACACAAAGTAAATGTAATTTAATTAATTAAACAATGTATTTCCGTAATAATCTGGTGATATTTGTCATATAAACCAGTGCAATCAATTGATATATGTTTATTTCTTCAGAAAGATAGATCACTGTTATTTTCCGGTGGGAGTAAAATATTGCACTAACCTAAATTCCGACAAGTAATCAACTCATCGTTAATTGTATGTTTAGCTATTTCGGTAAATTTATAATCCCGCCTTAGCGGGACTATAAACAGCACTGTAGATGTAAAAACTTCTTGTAGAACTCACGTTATTACTATTTACCAATAACTAAAAAGTAAGCACCTGCATGATACAGTCAGGCAGGTGCTTACTTATAAATTATAATCCCAGAAAAATAGACTTAATCCATATTCGGGCAGATAAAGTTAGAGTACTATTCCGGTTATTATTAATTTACCTTATATACTTTTAGTTCCTCAAAAAAGATATCATCATTTGGAACATCAAATTCTAGCCCTTTTACGTCCATATTATTATCACTTAAAAACTTAATAGTTCCAAAATTGAACCAAGCATGTGTATTATCCCAATTTATTTTCCACACATCATAGTGCCAGTGACTCAAAGTTGCCGACAAGCTTGGAGAATATTCAAAATCAAGGCGAAGTTGATCATTCTTTTTAGAAACTCTTATTTCTCCGTAAATATCAGCCTTATAAACACCTGATAAATTATCTGTACTGATAGATGGAACGGTATTAAGTACCCTCTTATTTTTCCTATCCGATACACGGGTATCAGCCTTCAGTTTAGCATCAGTTTTAGCCAAAAGTACAGAGGACCAGTCTTTTTCCTCTATTCCCAAAAACATATCCAAAGCATAATTAGTTGCGGCACTAATCGGACTTTTCAATCCATTTGTAAGCACTACTACTCCAAGATTTTCATCCGGGATCATAGTAATGGCAGTTATCATACCGTCAAATCCTCCTGTATGTGATACCTTAAAATAACTATGATAATCGCTCAGGCCCCATCCTAAGCCATAAGCTCCAAAGTTCTGGCCGGTCTCATTCTTATTAATATGGTCTACAATAAAGTTATTATGAGGAGTCCAAATCATATTTAAGGTTTCAGAAGCCAAAAGTGTATCCTTGCCTATCACTCCGCTATTCATGTTGAAAATCATCCATTCTGATACATCTCTCACACTGGAAATAACACCTCCCAGTGCACCTACTTCTTCCCAGTCTTCCCAAATAATGGGTATATTAACATTTTCCTCCCGAGCATGTGGAATTGCAAAGTTCCCTTTTGATTCTAATTTATCACGCGAAGTTATAGTTCTGCTCATACCAAGAGGTTCTAATATCCTCTCTTTCACATTTACATTCCAGCTTTTTCCTGTTACTTTCTTTATTAGTTCTCCTGCAGTAATAAACATAACATTGGAATAACCATAACCTGATCTGAAATTATAAGCTTTTGGAACGTATTTAATTCTTTTAATTATTTCTTCTGAACTCAGGATCGATTTATACCATATAATATCACCGCTAAATGTACCCAACCCCACTCTGTGACTCAATAAATCTCTTATCGTAACCTCTTCACTCACCCAAGGATCATACAAGGCAAAATACGGAAGATATTTTTTCACCTTGTCGTTCCAGTTTAACTTACCTTCCTGAACCAACATTCCAATAACAGTAGCTGTAAATGCCTTTGAATTGGAAGCGATGGCATATAAGGTATTTTCATTAGGTTCTGCTTTTCCCCCTTCTTCAAGCACTCCATAATTACCGGTAAACACCAATTTACCATCCTTTACAATTCCTATGCTTGCTCCGGGAACATCCCAGTCCTTAACCATTTTAGCATAATATTCATCGAGTTGTTTAAAGTCAATCCTTGAATCTTTCTGGGCCACCAAGCCTACAGATATAAACAGGAAAGAAATAATTAGAATCTGTATTTTTTTCATATTCATTTTATTTATAGATAATGATTACAGCATGTGCTAATTTACCCCTCAATATCCGACTCCGAAAAAGTAGTAATAGTCATTGTTTGATTATGTAGTTCACATTTAGTTCCTGAAATATATGGAGCAATTTCTCCATATGAATAGAATCCCGCTATAGTAGCATCCTCTCCTATAACATCTCTTACAGCTTCAACTTCCTCCTCTATAAGTTGATTCAGCACCAACCTTCTTCCTACACTGCTTACCAGAATTGCTAAGTCGGTATGTGTATTTCCTATATCCTCAATACTTAATTCTGCCGCACCTTCTGCCCCGTTTATGAGTCTTTCCATGTTCGCCTTCATCAGCCTAACAGTTGCACCTTTGGGAATATTCCCTGCGAACGTCAATGATTTTTCTTCCTCATTCATAGCAATAACCGTTCTTACAACCGGATTATCATTTGCTTTAATTCGCACACTTAAAGGAAATAATAAGCCTGTAGCCGGAAGATTTTTAGCCTGATCGCCTAAAAAGTTCCTGAATAAATCAAGAACAGGCTCACCATCAATTTCATAAAGAATATTTCCTCTTGATTTCGTTACAATTCTATCAACACCAAAACTATCCCATCCTCCCAGAGAACCATATCCCACCTTTAAATCATCTCCATAAAATCCTATCCCGGTAATCATATTCTCTCTGATCTCCATATCATTCGTAATAACGAAGGTTCTCCCGAATTTTGTTTCATCTCCTGCCAAACCACCGGTTATTGAATACTGTTGATCGCTTTGATGTTTTAATCCGTTCACCAGTGATGTCCCGTTAATATTTAATCCTTCGGATAAAACAAATAAGTGTTTCAAACCTTTCTGCTCAAACTTGTCTACTAATTCAGTACCCGCAAGTCTGCTTTTATTGATCGAAGGTACATACACTTCATTGTATTCTACACGCGATTTATCGAACGAAATCGCTGTCGCCACTACACTGTGATCATGTACGTTAATATCCTCAATTTCTCCTGAAGTTGAACATCCGGTTATAATTGAATCAGGATACAGCTCACGAAAATTCTTTAATAAATCTAAATTTTTAAACGAAGGTGATACAAATAAAAGAATAAGATCAGGGTTAAAAGAAAACTCTTCCAACTCTGTATCTCCGGCATAAATAACGATTTGTTCTGTAGTCATAGGTCAGGTTAATCTCAAAAATTACTTTTGTTGATATTTAGTTTCAAACATACAATTTTTATAACACTCAAAAAAATCCTACATTAAATGTATTACATACTTAAGCTGCTTTAAAAAAATTAGAGGTTATGGTAGTCTACATTTTATTCCTCTATAAATTAATTATCATGAAGCTCAATCCTTTTTTTTTCTTTAACTTGATACAAATAAGCCATATCTAAAATAAAAATCACATTTTTGCAAAATATATCACTTTACATTTATGCGAAATTTTATAGTTAAAACAATACTATATATAACAATAATTGTTTCCTTACTGGTAGCAGGCCTATATGGCCTCGCAATTGGCGATGTGTTTGGTCACATTCCGGATAATGATGAGCTCCGTGATTTAAGACTTAATCTCGCCAGTGAAATTTGGTCGGCTGACGGAAAATTAATTGGAAAGTCCTTTATTCAGGATAGAAGCGAATCAACTTTTGAAGATTATCCTAAAAGTCTTGTAAATGCACTTGTAGCAACAGAAGACTCTAGGTTTTACGAACATAACGGAGTTGATTATATAAGTTTAATTAGAGTTGTTTTCAAAACTATTTTACTTCAGGACAAAAGCGCAGGAGGAGGAAGTACGCTAACACAACAGGTAGCGAAAAATTATTTTGGCAGAAAATCTTATGGCATTCTTACCATTCCTATAATAAAGGTAAAAGAACACATTTTGGCAATCAGAATGGAAGATGTGTACTCGAAAAATGAAATAATTGAACTCTACCTGAATACAGTCCCTTTTGGAGAAGGTTTATATGGAATACAGTCGGCTTCTAAACGATTCTTCAATAAAAATATTGAAAATTTAAAAACGGAGGAGGCCGCAGTTTTAGTTGGAATGCTGAAAGCAAACACCGGCTATAATCCAAGACTGAACCCTGAAAGGTCATTAGAACGCAGGAATACTGTGCTGGGTCAGATGTTGAAAAACGATTATTTAAATCAAAAAGAATTTGAAGATCTTAAAAAGAAAAAATTAGTTCTAAACTACAACTCCAGAGAAAAATATGATCCTGCCGGGTATTTTACCCGAAGAGTAAAGAGTGAAGCTGAAAAAATCCTGGAAGACATAAAAAAAGATGATAATACACACTACAATTTAGAAACCGATGGTCTACAAATAAAGACTACACTAAATTTCAGCATCCAACAAAAAGCTTTTGAAGCTTTATTAACTCATCTTGCCTATCAACAAAAACAGTTCGACAAGGAATGGAAATACCTGAGAGCTAAATCTACTTATAAAAATATTATCAGTGGTGAGTTAGAAAAAACTACAACTTACAAGGCTTTGCACAGCAATGAATCGCTTAGTAAAAAAGCCATTTCGGTTTCTTTAAAGCAGAAAAAGCCAACTCTGGTTTTTGAATCTAAAAAGTATGCTGTCAAGAATATGACTTTGCAAGATTCTGTAGAACACTACCTCAAAATGCTCCATGGAGCTATTGTTTCAATAGACCCCAAAAGCGGAGCTGTTTTAGCATATATAGGAGGTAAAAATAGCAATTCCCTACCCTATGACCTGGTTTACGCTAAAAGACAAATGGCATCAACTTTCAAACCTTTTGTTTATGCTTCTGCCCTGAATCAGGGATGGAAACCATGTGACTATATCGATAACTCTCAAAAAACATATACCGATCACGATAACTGGACTCCAAAAAATTCAGACAATAAATACGACGGTTATTACTCGATGAAAGGAGCCTTAACGAATTCTGTTAATGTAGCCACAGTTGCAACATACTTCAGAGCCGGAGAAGAAAATGTAAACGAGCTGGTAAATAAAGTAGGTCTAAGTGATGAAGATCTTCCTGATTTTCCTTCTGTTGCATTAGGTGTTGAAAGTTCAAATCTTATGAGAATGACATCTGCATATGATATTTTTGCAATTGACGGTAAACACAGAGAAACATACATCATCGAAAGTATCAGCGACAGAAATGGAAAGCTGATTTATAAACATCAGGCAACGGAGCCTGTTGAAATATTATCAAAAGAAGAACAGGAATTAATGGCTATTATGCTTCGATCGGTAATCGACAACGGAACCGGGAGAAGCCTTAGAAGTGTTTATAAAGTTAATTCTGAATTTGCCGGAAAAACGGGTACAGCCCAAAACTATTCTGATGCATGGTTTATAGCTTTTAATCCAAATATTATTGTTGGTGTATGGTCAGGTTTCTTTAACCCAAACATTCACTTTCAGGGAGCTAACGGCTATGGTTCGAAAGCGGCATTACCGGTCTTTGCAAAATTGATTAATAAAATGGATAAAGACAAAAAACTCCGGAAATACACAAGAGCTGTCTTTCCTCCTACATCTGATAAAACAGAATTTCTACTTGATTGTCCTGACTATAAAGAAGATAATTTTTTCGATCGTAATTTCAAGTTTTTGGAGAAAAACAAAACCTCAACTGAAAGAGAAAAGAAAAAGGTTAAGAACAAAAGTTTTTGGAAAAAAGTTTTTGGAAAAAAGAAGGAAGAGTGATTTTGAGGAGTTGATGACCGCTACAATTCCAAGATTCTAATCGTCATTCTGACTGAAGCGATAGCAAAACGGAGAAATCTGTTGTTTGTTACTACTAAACTTCAACAGATGTCTCCACTACATTTCATTTCGGTCGACATGACGTAATTGCCATGAGCAGTATATTATCAAATAGGTTTATCCCAAACCTTCAGACTGTCACTTTCTGTTACTCCATTTAATATTTCCACATTTATTCCGTCGGAAAGTCCTATCTCTACATCTTTTCGTTCAAATTGTCCATCTCCCAGTGCTATTTCAACGTAAGGTGTTTTTTCCTTATCGAACTGTAGCAACGACTCCTTAATAACCAAAACACTATCTCTCTTATCCAGAACAATTGAAGCATTTGCTGAATATCCGGACCTTATAAAATAGTCTTCTTTTAATTTTACATCGGCTTCAATCAAAAACTGTACTGCGCCATTCTCTTCTTCCCCTTTTGGAGCAATTCGCTTTAGCTCAGCGGCAAACTCAACATCTTCTATTGCACCAATAGTTAATATCAGCGACATTCCATTCTTTATTTTACCTACTTCAGACTCGTCTACCTTACCTTCAAAGATCATTTTTCCCATATCTGCTATAAAAGCAATTGTAGTTCCTGCGTTAAAATTATTAGACTGGATTACCTGATAACCTTTTTTTACAGGGATACTCAACACCATACCGTTAACAGTTGCTTTTATCAGTGTATTAGATGTTTTTGAGAATTTTTTTGCCGATCCTTTTTTTACAATATCCAAATTATTTTGTGCAGCCTCATAATCTCTAAGTGCTTTCTTATAATTGTTCTCTATAATCTGAAAATCAGACTCTGAAATAACTTTAGAATTATATAATTCATTATTTCTGTCGAAATCTCTTTTTGCATTTTCCAAGGTTAACTTTGTGGTTTCAACCCTTGATTCTGCATTGTTCAGATTAGCCATATCAGGAATTATTTTTATTTCAGCAATCATGTCTCCTTGCTTCACTATATCCCCTTCTTCAACAAATATCTTAGAAATAATACCTGAGACCTGTGGTTTAATTTCTATTTCCTCTTCAGGTTTAATAGTTCCTGTGGCAACAGTCTTTTTTACAATATCAGATACGAATGCTTTCTCGGTTCTATATGTTTCAACTTTAGGCTTCGACTTTTGATACAAAAAGTAAATTGTATATCCGAAAACACCAATAACAATTGCTCCTAGTAAATATTTTACTGCAGTCTTCATTTATTATTTTTCTTTATTAGTTAATTTATTCATCTCTAAGGGCTTCAATGGGTTTTAATTTTACGGCTCTTTGCGCGGGAACAATGCCCGCAATTGCTCCTGAAAAAATTAAAATTATTAAAGCGGTAATTGCTTTATTAAAATCTACTTCCGGTCTTGTAAACATCTGGGCATCTGCTCCTGATTGAATCAGTCCGTAATCTGCTAACTCAATAATCCCTACTCCTATAATTAGTCCTATATAACCAGCTATGGTAGTTAAAAAAATTGATTCCATCATTATCTGAATTCGTACATGTTGCGGAGTAGCTCCCAATGCTCTTTGAACTCCTATCTCTTTTGTTCTTTCTTTTACAACTATCAACATTATATTACTTACTCCAACAATCCCGGCAAAGAGAGTACCGATTCCAACTATCCAGATCAAAGTATCTATTCCAATAAACAAATTCGTCATCTTACTAAATTCCTTTCCCAAATCGAAAGAACCAATGGCTCTGTCGTCATCCGGAGAAATAGAGTGCCTATCTTTCATCAAATCCTTAGCCTTCTGTAAAACTTTAGATGCATCAAACTGAGGAAATGTGGTCATCGAATACCATCCTACTCTATTTCCGTAATTAAACGTTTGCTGAAGTGTTGTAAATGGAATTGTCACCTCCGAGTTCTCTCTTTCCGCCTGATTACCATTCCTTTTTGAACTTTGAACTCCCACTACGGTAAAACTAACACCGTTAATTTGAATTACCTCCCCAATTGGATTTTCATCCTGATTAAATAAATCATCCCTTACTTTTATTCCTAATACTGCAACTTTTCTTTTGGCCTCTATATCATATTTATTAATATACCTTCCCTTCAGAATATTAGACGGATCTATTAAATTGAGTTCAGGGTAATTTCCTAATATTGAATAACCGGCAGCCCTCTCTTTTCTGACAACATTACTGTTTCCTTCACGCGCATTAACTCTCAATTGCGGAGCTAAATATTCCAACTCTTTAATATTGGCATAAAGCGCTTCGGTATCATAATTATTAAACTCCACACGCCTTCCCCTGTCGAATCCTTTGTAAGGTAATGTAGTTGTTTGGCCCCACATAAACATACTGTTGGTAGACAAATCGCCCATTCCGTTTTTGGCACCATTCTCCAATCCCTTCCCGGCACCCAACATTATCACGAGCATAAATATCCCCCAAAAAACGCCAAAAGCCGTAAAGAAAGTTCTTAGCTTATTCTTCTTTAAAGAATAAAAAATTTCAGCCCAATTATCTCTGTCAAACAACATCATATTACTCGTCTCTTAATGCTACAACAGGGTGAACAGAAGCTGCTCTCCTCGCAGGAAAATAACCCGCCACCACTCCTGATAAAATCAAAATTAAAGTAGCAGCCAATGCCACTTGAATATTCACTTCAGGCTGTGAAAAATAAGGAGTTTCAGGAGGTATTGCCTTAGATATGGATTCAAGTAGAAGCACACCGGATACCAAGCCTAAATATCCCGCAAATGCTGTAATAAATACGGCTTCCTGCAGTACCATACTTATAATCGACCACGGTGTTGCACCTAAAGCCTTTCTAATGCCAATTTCCTTAGTCCTCTCTTTCACAACGATGGTCATTATATTACTAACACCAACTATTCCCGAAATAATTGTCCCTATACCAATTACCCATATAAAAACCCTTATACCGGCAAAAAGGCTCATCAGTCTCTGATAATTTTCAATACCGTTGAAAATAAATACAGCTCTTCTATCCTCAGGGTTGAATTTATGTTTTTCACCCAAAGTTTTTTTAATCAACTCAACAGTTTCAATACTCTGACGTGTATTTGAATTCCCCAACAAAAGAACTATATTTCCGACATCTTCACCCAAACCATAAATACGCTGGCCTGTACTTGCAGGGATATATACTCTGGTAAGATCTCTGTCTGAACCGGGATCATCAAATACTCCAACAACTTTAAACAATCCCCCCCCTAAATTGATATACTTTCCTATCGGTTCTTCATTTTTAAAAAGAGCTTCTTCAACCAGTCTTCCGATTGTTACAACTTTTCTTACTTCTTTTTCATCATTGTCATTCAATGAACGACCTTTCATCATTATAATAGCTTCATAATCCTGATTATGTGGTGATACAGAAAAAACTTGAAAAGAACCAAATTGATTTTTATATGAAATAGTACTAATATTTCTAATAACTTTTCTGGTAACACTTTCATCAACATTCTTTAATCCGTGCAACAATACCTTGTCGTCATTTTTGAATTGAATCCTTCTCCCCGGCTTCATCCCTTTATAAGCTTCACTGGTAACACCTGAATTTATAGAAATGTAATTTACAGCATCACCAACAAACTCTTTACTAACTCCATTTTCAAGTCCGTATCCTGAGCCTAATAAAATAATAAGCATAAATATTCCCCATGCCACAGAAAAACCGGTAAGAATAGTTCTTAACTTATTTTTCTTAATGGTCGAAAATATCTCCTGCCATTTATCTAAATCAAACATTTATACAGAGCTTGTTTTTATACTTTGACTTGTTAATTCATCAGCCGGTTGATCTATAATAACTCCATCTTTTAAATGGATAATCCTATCGCTCATCTCTGCAATATCCTGCTCATGGGTTATTACTACCAGGGTAATTCCTTCTTCATTTATTTCCCTGAAAAGTTTCATCACTTCATGAGATGTAATTGAATCCAGTGCCCCCGTTGGTTCATCCGCCAATATTACCTTCGGATTAGTTACCAATGCTCTCGCTATAGCTACTCTCTGTTTTTGTCCACCGGAAAGTTCTGTAGGTAAATGTTCTTCCCAAGGTCCTAAACCAACCTTCTCAAGATATTTTCTGGCAATTTTTGTCCTTTCGCTACGGGGTACTTTTTTATAGTATAGCGGAAGAGCTACATTTTCTAATGCAGTTTTATAACTAATTAAATTAAATGACTGAAATACAAAACCCAAAAATTCATTTCTATATTTTGCTGCTTTAGCCTCACTAAGCGAAGACATCTTTTTATTATCCAGTGTGAATTCTCCTGAATCCGGTTCGTCAAGAATTCCTAAAATATTAAGTAAGGTGGATTTTCCGGAACCGGATGATCCCATAATAGAAACAAATTCACCATTTTTCACATGCAAATCTATTCCCTTAAGAACCTGTAGAGTATTATTTCCCACGGAAAAAGATTTTTTTATTCCGTTAAGTTTTATCATAACATTCCTAGCATTGTAGTTAGTACCATTATTCATTTCACAATAAAGGCTTACAATTATAAGAAAATAACAGGCTTTTTACTCACAATATTCTGTTAAAAAGACGAAAATTACAGTGATCATAATTTAAATATTTTCAAGATATTTATCTTAGCAGAAATATTCAGAATTTCAATAATTATGGAGCACATAAATATTACGGTAAAAGGTAAAGTACAGGGAGTTTGGTTTAGGCAGTCTACAATGGAAAAAGCGATAGAACTCGGTATTAATGGATATACTATGAATCTAACGAATGGAGATGTTTTTATTGAAGCTGAATCAGATGAAAAAACCTTAAATCTATTTATTGAATGGTGCAAAATTGGGCCTGAAATGGCCAATGTTGAAAATGTTAATCTTGCTAAGTCTGATTATAAAGGTTTTAGAAGTTTTCAAATAGTAAAGTAATCTTTATTTAGATTCATTCTAATTTTATACTTTTGCTGAGTCAAATAGAAATTAAGACTCAAAAAGAGAAAGAAAAATGAAAATTGCATTTGCCACAGACGATAAAAAAACAATAAGTAAAATAACAGGAAGAGCAAAATGGTTTGCTTTTTATGATATTGAAAATGGAGATGTTAAAAGCATCGACTATATTGAAAACATCCATGAACATGATGACCACGACCACGATCACCATCACGGCCATGATCACAATCACGATCATAATCATGACCACCACCATCACGATGGACATGGACATGGGCACGGACATGGTGAAGGGCACGGACACGGTTACGGAAACCATGATGGTAAAGGACACGGCCTTTCTTTAGCTGATGGAAAAGGAGAAAACCACCACAACGGACATGAATATAAAAAAGTCCTGTATGAGATTGCCTCACGAAAAGCTCTTTTTATTACACGTCATTTAGGGAAGCAGTTCAGAAAAGGAGTGGAAGAACTCGGTATCGAATATAAAATGATAAAAGATGATAGCATCGAAGATGCTATAAAAAACTTATAGCATCTGTTTTAACAAAAAAATCCACGATCAATCGTGGTTTTTTTTTGTTATTTTTTACCTTTTACTCCATCGTAAAACTTATGCATAAATTCAAAGTCGGTATCTTTATTGCCGGTAGGATAAAAAGGTTTAGAAATTCTTACCTGTTTTTCTCCATAATCAAAAGCAACCATAATAATTGGAATTTCCGCACCGGAGGCAATCCAATAAAAACCTGTTTTCCACTTTTCAACGTCCGATCTTGTTCCTTCAGGAGCAATAGCCAAACGAAATTCATCCTCCTGCTTTATAATTTTTATAACCTGATCGACCTGATTATGGTTTTTATCTCTTTTTACAGGATAACCGCCGAGACCTCTAAAAATCCATCCCCATGGTGCTTTAAAAAGCATTTCTTTTCCGATAAAATTGATATGAATACCTGCAATGCTCCTGGTCAATAAGCCCAGTATAAAATCCCAATTAGAAGTATGGGGAACAACTATTACAACATACTTTTTTTGCCCAGGAAACTCACCAACTATCGACCAATTACACTTCTTGAATATCCACTTTGAAAATCCTTGCATCAGTATGGTTTTAACATTAATAAATTGGCTCTATTCTATTTTCAATCATAATTCTATCCCAATAGGACAGTGATCGGATCCTAAAATATCATTGAAAACATATGCATCTTTCAATTTCGGCAATAATACTTCACTTGCTAAAAAATAATCAATTCTCCAGCCAACATTCTTTACTCTTGCTCCTGCTCTATAACTCCACCAGGTATAAACATCTCTAATTTCGGGATAGAAATGCCTAAAAGTATCTTTCAAGCCGGAGTTTACAAAGTTATCGAGACCATCAATTTCAACCTGTGTAAAACCTGCTGATTTATTATAGTTTGCTTTTGGTCTCGCTAAATCTATTTCGCTATGCGCTACATTCAGATCGCCACAAACAACTACTGGTTTACTCTTCTCTAAATCCTTTATAAAAGACAAAAAATCAGCATCCCATTGCTTGCGATATTCTAATCTTGAGAGATCATTCTTCGAGTTTGGAACATAAACATTAATCAAATAGAAATCATCATATTCCAAAGTTAATATCCTGCCCTCCTGATCGTGCTCTTCAATTCCCATACCTTTCGATACAGAAACAGCTTCTCGTTTAGAGAGTACTGCAGTACCTGAATAGCCTTTTTTTACAGCAGAGTTTGAATATAAATGATAACCATCCATCTCGAAACTTTTCAGCACCTCAGCAACCTGATCATCTTGTGCTTTTGTTTCTTGAAAACACAACACATCGGCATTTAAAACCTCAAAAGATTTAAAAAAATCCTTTTTGGCTACAGCTCTGATCCCATTTACATTCCAGGAAATTAATCGCATTTTTTATTTATATTTATTTGGTGATATTTTCGTTAGGCTTATTTTTTATAGGTAAAGTTATTAAAAATTCAGCTCCTTTACCCTGTTCAGAATTTATTTCAATTGTACCGTTATGACTGTCAATTACTTTAAAAACAATTGAAAGTCCTAATCCGGTACCTTTACCAACATCTTTTGTAGTAAAAAACGGTTCAAAAATCTTCTTTTGATTCTCTTCGCTTATTCCGGGACCATTATCCTTAAAACTAAACTGAACATTCCCGCCATTTATAGCTTTAGCTGTAATTTTTATCTCTAAATCATCTCCTTTCTCGGCATTTTCCTTTAAAGCCTGAATAGAATTAGTCAACAGATTCATAAACACCTGATTCATTTTACTCCCATTACACTCCACTTTTGGAATAGCTTCAAAATCTCTGACAATTCTAACTTCATTTTTTGTCTGATTTGTTAATAAGGATAATGTTGAATCAAGTCCTTCCAACAAATCAGTAGCCTTAAATACAGCTTCATCAAGTCGTGAAAAAGTTCTTAACCCACGAACAACATACCTGGTTCTGTTTGCACCTTCCTCTATTCCGCCCAATAAATCATATATTTCATTAGAAGTGTACTCTATATCAAGATCCTCCTCAAGTTCTACAATCTTCAGATACTCTACATTCTCGGGCATCTCCTTACTTGCTACATCCTTATATCGCTTTAACACTTCCATAATATCGCTAACATCCTGAGATAGTGGCTTTATATTGGATAACACAAAGTTTATAGGGTTATTTATTTCGTGGGCAATTCCGGCAGTAAGCTGACCCAATGAAGCCATTTTCTCCTGCTCTATAAGTTTTATTTGTGCAGACTGAAGATTCTCCATGGTTTTGTTAAGCTCAAAATTGGTAGTTTCCAACTCTTCAGTTCTCTCCTGAACCTTTTCTTCCAGGATTACATTTTGTTCAGCAATAATTCGTTGATTTTCAGCCAAAGTATCGAGCTGTTGCTTCTGAATTTTTGCTTTTTCTTTTTTCAATAAATTTATACGATCGGCCAGTGCAAACGAAAGTAACATTACTTCAATTACTGTTCCTATTTGAAGAGTGTGATTAGTAAACATGTTGAACTCCAACAATCCCTGATTTTTCATCACATAAATAGTTATTCCAACAAGGAAAACTATCCACGAAACCAGGAAGAACCCGGCAGGTTTAAAACCTTTTTTCAAAACCATAATTGCAACCAGAAGTGTAAATATAGCTCCATAAGCTCCTCCCAAATCCAATAACTGGGTAGACATATTTATCTTTCCTACAAATACAAATATAAGAGCAAGCATATATATTACCAATAACCCCAAATAGCCTTTCCTCAACCTCTTCCCATAAATTTTAAGTTTCAAAAAATTATCAGCGAAGAATATAAAGAAGAACCCGGAAAGAGATGATAAGACGACTAAAACCTTAGTGTTAAATGATGGGTTTTCTCCAAAATACCTCAAAAATATTCCTTCAAGGCCTAACTGAGTCAATAATATGAATACCGTATATAAAACATAATACATATAACTGATATCACGGATAGAAATATAGATAAAGAAATTGTAAAGTATCATTGCGAGCATAAAGGTTGCATAGATTACTATCCAAATATCTTTATCATTATTTGCACTACTCAATTGAGAAAACTCTCCTATTACCAAAGGATAAGTAATTGCATAATCGGAAGACACCTCCAATAAAATATCTGTTACACTATCCTGAGCCAGATAAAATGAAAATTGTGTATTTTGAAAACTAACTTCTCTTTTGCTGAACGGATAGTCCAGTCCTGATTTATTATGCTTAATTATTTTACCATTATCTATCTGGTAAAAGTTAACACTATTAATAAGAGCCGAAGGCAGTTCTACAAAAAACTCATCACTCCCTGTATTATTTTTTATCCTAAGCTTATACCACAAACTCCCTTCAACTGAACCAAAATAGCTACCCTCCATGGGATTAAATAAGTCCCTGCTGTTTATAATGTCGTCAACATTAAATTTACCTTCTGAATCAATAAAGTAATCTACCGAGCTATTAACTATTGCTGTCTCCGTACTGTTAATTTCTATAGTACTTTCGGATGCAAATAAATTTGAGAAAACAAAAAAAGGTAGTAATAGTAAAAGGGAATAATAGATATTTTTCATTCGTTAAGGATTTAATATTTTAGTTTTCAGCCTGTCTTCATACTGTAAATAGCGCAAACTAAACTTATCTTAGCTAAATTAATATGTCTAAGTAATGTTTTATATTACTTGTATTTTGTGTAGCATAAAACACTATATATTCTTATTATTTAAATCTAATCCGTCAATAAAAAGTTCATAACTTACATCATATACATCTTTTCCTAAAAATATTTGCTCCTGTCTTTCCTGAACCGGCCTATTTCTAAGATCATTAATTACATTACGTTCATCATCTCTCGCTTTTACCAAAGAATCTGTATCATGCAAAACAACAACTGTAGCTTTCAGATCGGGACGCGGATAACTGAAAGACCCGTTATCTCCAACTGTTCTTAAAATCTCAAAGCCCATCTTAGTTGCTGTTCGCAAAGTCCAGGGAGCCATTAAACTGTAAAGAGTTTTTATTTTTAACTGGTTTGCCAGCGATACTCCGGCTTTGGCCAATGATGCTCTGGCCAACAATATAGAGAGACCTTTTCCTGCAAACTCATTGGCACTCCATAATCCGCATATTTCACCGGAACGGAAATTTCCCTCACTCCTGATAATGCCGTATATATTAGGATCAAGACGACCTACAGCTTCCTCAAGAGGCAACTCATATTCTCCATTTGTAACATGGATTCTAGCCCCTCCAAAAACCTTACCATCCTGCTCCAATATTATCACATAAACTTCGGGATTGTGAAACCAGCCGTGATCTGATGATGTAACTTTTTCAATACCTATACTAGCCAATACTTCCTCATGCCCCAAGGCAAATCTTCTACACGAATCTAGATCATCTATAGCTTTAAAAGCTCTAATTTTCATCTGTCTACAATTTTAAGTTTTGGTCAGGTGTAACTCGCATAACATTCATTCCCCTGTGTGAGAAAAATTTGCCCATGCTCGTTTCATCTCTCTTAATTTGTTTAATCGATCAGGCTCACCTTCAAAAGCGAGGCTGGTAATTAATTCATGATAATCATATTATTAAGTAAATAAAATCCCTCTCATGAATGCTTCATCGATATAAGTTTAAATAAATTATTTAATCAGTCTAACTAAGACAAAAACCTTAACTAAACAATAATTATCATACTATAAAATGATCATTTTTTCCTATTTCATTTTACTTTATGATACAATCTTATCACTATATTCAATGTAGTAACGCCCAGAGTTAACCTTTTCTCCAAGAAGTATCATACGCCCGGTACCGGTAGCCATACCCGCACCAAAACTTATGTCAGACCCCAATTGAGGCCAACTTTTTATGCTTTTTCCTAATTCGGTAAATGAATGTTTCATCTTATCAGAAACATTTTGGAAACTTACTATTTTTTGAAGTATTTTCAACTGTTCAGGACCAGAAAGTTTTGTCAAATTACTTAACTCCTCATCTGTGACAAATCCATGAAACAGCGGACGGAAATTCTCAACGTCAAACCTCTCAATATCAAGCATTCCACGATCATTTGTTTCCATTACAACAGGAATTTTATAGTTGCGGGCTTTATATCTTGATAGTACTTTTATGTCGAAACCGTCACTTTCTTCAAAAAATAAATCAATTTTAACTCCATCGTCGAAGAATTCATCCATATTTTCCTGAGTTAATCCATCCGCAAAAACTTTAACTTTTATAAAAGGATCAATCTCTGATATTTGACGGGCGGCTGAAATAACTTTTGGCACACCCAATTCATCAATGCCAACCTTAAGTCTGTTTAAGTTAGCCAGTTCTATAATATCAAAATCCGCCAATCTGATTTCTCCACAAATTCTCTCAAGGGCAGCAGTGATGGCAATTTCTCTCCCTACAGACAGTCCTACAATACCGATTACTTTTGTTGACAGAATCTGCTGCTCTTCATCCGTTATCTTATACTTATTTCTATTAGTACGTAATTCTACAAACTCTTTTTCTTCCAATGTATGTACCAAAACGTTTTTCCACGGATAAAATACCCAAAGACCATATTGTTTGTCAGCACATTCTTTCACGAATTGATTAAACTTTTTCTCATAATCAATTTTATTGTTCAATAATTCCAGATTATTTATCATGAAGTGTTCCGCCAGCTGTTTATCAAACTCATCAACAATAGCTGGGCTTTCCCCTTCTATCAGTGATTTTAACAATTGATTATCGGATGGATTACCCGTGTAAAATAAAATTGGTTTAAAAAGATTTTGCACTTTATTGTTAACCTTATTCATTTTTGTATATTTTTATGAAATATTTTACCGTAAGTAAAATTAAAATTGTTGTTTTACAATAAGTGAAATTTAATATTTTTTTTATACAATGAATAAGGAAATTAAAGTTCTATACATAGATGATGAAGTTCACAATTTAACTGCTTTTAAGGCAACATTTAGAAGGGACTTTAAAATATTCACAGCAAGTTCTGGTTTTGAGGGAATAAATATTCTTGAAAACAATGAGATAAATGTCATTATTACGGATCAACGAATGCCGCAAATGACAGGAGTTGAGTTTCTCGAATACATCATACCTATCTACCCCGACATAATGCGTATACTTTTAACCGGATACAGTGATATTACAGCGGTTGTTGATGCGATAAACAAAGGTAAGATTTTCTATTACCACCAAAAGCCATGGGATGAAAACGAACTTAAAATAACGATTGAAAATGCTTTTCAACTCTTTAAACTTAGAAGAGAAAATAAAGAGCTAACTGAAAAATTACAGGTATCGAATGAACAACTTGAATTTATGTTAAGACAAAAACTGTTATAAAAGTTTTATATAAATATAACCTTACATAAAAATGGTGAAAGTTTTTTCTTTCACCATTTTTCTTTTTTATAACTTATTCAATATAATTTAAACACTTTGTTTAAAATATTATCAGGCATCATTTTTCCCCAATAATCTTTTTAATAAATCCGTATTATTTTTCAGCTTATATTTTATCCATCTTACATTATCACTTTTATACCAAAAGAAAAATTTATGCTGATCTTTTTTATCCTCTTTCGATTTGGCCGTAAAAACCGGCTTTAAAGTATAGGGATGATACCCTGAATAATACGACACTGTTGCAACAGTCATTGGTGTTGGAGTAAAATCCTGAACCTGTTCTAACTGAAACCCTAAATCTTTAGTTTCTGCGGCAAGGTTCGCCATATCCTCCAATGTTGATTCAGGATGAGAAGAAATAAAGTATGGTATTAACTGGAGCTTCAGGCTCTTTTTAAAATTAATGGAATCGAACTTTGCTTTAAATTTTCTAAAATACTTAAATGATGGTTTTCGCATCATCTTTAATGTATTATCAGAAGTATGTTCAGGTGCAACTTTCAACCTACCTGAGACGTGTCTGGTTAAAACCTGATCCAGATACCTGTCCATATCTTTTTCATCTCCTTCCTTATTGAATTCTTTTACCAGAAGGTCATAACGTATCCCACTTCCAATAAATGCTTTTTTAATTTCGGGATGTGAATCAATCTTTTTATATATCTGAGTTAGCCCCTCATGCGATGTGTCGAGGTTTTTACAGACAACAGGACTTATACAAGATGGTGCTTTACATTTTTCGCAAATAGACAGATCTTTACCTTTCATCTTATACATATTTGCTGAAGGCCCTCCTATATCAGACAAATACCCCTTAAAATCAGGCATCTTAGTCATTGCATCAACCTCAGCCAGAATTGATTTTTCTGATCTTGAGGCAATAAATTTCCCCTGATGAGCCGAAATTGTACAGAAACTACAGCCCCCAAAACACCCCCTGTGCAGATTTACAGAAAACTTAATCATTTCATACGCGGGAATGGCTTCCCTGTTCTTATACTTTGGATGAGGCAATCGGGTATATGGTAAGTCAAATGAATAATCAATCTGCTTTTCAGTCATCGTAGCATAAGGAGGATTAATGACCAAATTCTTATCTCCAACTTTCTGAATAATTCTACGTGCTTTTATTCTATTTGATTCAATCTCTACAATTTTGAAATTTTTTGCAAACTTCAACTTATCATCCAGACAATCCTGATGCGAATAGAGTTCAACATCTTCCACTTTTTTATTCCGTGGCAAACCTTCAAATTCTTCAGTAAGTACAGCAGTTTGCTTAACAGTCTTTAAAGATTCAAATGGCACTCCCCTTTTTAGCAACCTCAGAATTTCACGAAGCGGATTTTCGCCATTCCCATATACCAAAATATCAGCTCCACTATCCTCAAGAATTGTGGGTTTCAGTTGATCCGACCAATAATCATAATGAGTTACACGTCGGAGCGATGCTTCTACTCCTCCAAGAATTACAGGCACATCAGGATATAACTTTTTTAAAGTTTGGGTATAAACAATACTGGCATAGTCGGGTCTATAACCTTTTTCTCCTCCGGGAGTGTATGCATCATTCGACCGCAACCTTTTTCCGGCAGTATAATGATTGACCATCGAATCCATATTCCCTGCGGTTACTGCAAAGAAAAGATTTGGCTTACCAAACTTTTTAAATTCATGTAAATCATCACGCCAGTTAGGTTGTGGAATAATCCCAACCCTGAAACCTTCAGCCTCAATTATTCTACCTATCACAGCAGCTCCAAACGAAGGATGATCAACATAAGCATCTCCGGTAATCAAAACAACATCAAGATCCTCCCATTCACGGAGTTTCATTTCTTTTTTCGTAATTGGCAACCAATCTGATAATCGAGGTTGTAGATTCATATTTCTCTATTCAAAAAATTCTCTGCGAAGTTAAGAATAGATTTTGAACTTAAAGATTACTTCTGATAAGTTGCAATTATTACCTTTGGAACATGGAAAAGCATGAGATTTACATGAGGCGATGTCTTGAATTAGCAGAAAACGGCCTTGGAACAACAAGTCCTAACCCTATGGTTGGTTCTGTAATTGTTCACAATGACAAAATTATTGGTGAAGGATGGCACAGAAAAGCCGGAGAAGCACATGCCGAACCCAATGCCATTAATTCTGTTAAAAATCAGGAACTCCTCAGTGAATCTACTATTTATGTCAGCTTGGAACCATGCTCTCACTTTGGAAAAACCCCACCTTGTACCGATTTAATAATTGAAAAAGGGATTCCGAATGTTGTAATAGGTATTATGGATCCATTTGCAAAAGTTTGTGGAAACGGAATTAACAAACTAAAACAACAGGGACACAATGTTACAGTAGGAGTACTTGAAAAAGAATGTGAAGTTCAAAATAAACGCTTCTTCACTTTTCAGAAAAAAAAGCGTCCTTATATAATATTAAAATGGGCAGAAACCAATGACGGTTTTATTGATATTGTCAGAGACGATAATGATGAAAATAAACCAACATGGATTTCCAATAAATTCTCCCAACAATTGGTTCATAAATGGCGTAGTGAAGAAGATGCGATCTTAGTTGGAACAAATACTGCTATCAATGATAATCCGAAATTAAATACCCGAAGTTGGGTTGGTAAAGATCCGGTGAGGGTAGTTATGGACAGAACACTGAGGATTCCTGAAGATAATTTCCTTTTTGATGATACTATAAAAACTATAGTAGTTACAGAAAAGAACAGAGAAAATTTAAACAATACTATTTACGAAAAAATCGACTTTTCTGAAGACAAAGCACTGGAATATTTAATGAATATACTTGTAAAGCACGAAATTCAATCAATAATAATCGAAGGAGGACTACATACTTTGCAAAGCTTTATCGACAGTGATCTATGGGATGAAGCCAGAGTATTTGTTGGGAATAACAATTTTAAAAAAGGGATAAAAGCACCGGTTATATTTACTGACAATCAACTCATTGAAAAAGTAGGTAATGACCGTCTAAAGTATCTATTCAAATAAAAACACACCAAACTTATCAACAATATATTCCAAATATCAATTCTTCTTATATATTTGCAAGCCTTAAAAAAATAAGACGATTATGATAAAAAATTGGTACACCTGCAAGGTGAAATATATGAAGATTGATGACAATGGGAATGAATCAACTGTAACTGAAGCTTACCTGGTTGATGCAATGTCATACACCGAAGCGGAATCGCGTATTTATGAGGAAATGGAACAACGTGTACGTGGTGAATTCAGAATTGTAAATATAGCTAAAGCTAATTATTCGGACGTTATGGCCGACGAAGAATTGGTTGACTGGTATAAGGTTAAACTATCTACTATTGAGTACGATGAAGAAAGCGACAAAGAGAAAAAACACACTAATTACTATCTTATTGCTGCTGACAGTTGTAAACAAGCCATTGAAAGAGCAGAAGAATCAATGAAGGATGTTGGAGTTGACTTTGTAATTCCTGCCGTGAACATTGTTCAGTTAGTAGATGTATTTCCATATAACGAAGAGTCTAATTTAACTCCTGTCGAGAAAGTTGCAGAAGGAGAAGAAGAAGAAGAAAAAGTTGAAGCATTTGATCCTGAAACAGGAGAAGTGATTGAGGCATAATCTACAATAAAACTATATCAAAAGTTAGTCGTCATCTCGAGCGAAGTCGAGAGATCTCATGATGTTAAGCAGTAACACTCACCAGATTTGACTTAGTCGAAATGACGGTTAACTTAACTTCTGATATAGCCTTAACTTATTAAGATAACTATATCTTATATCTTATACCGGTATATATATTTCGTCCAAACACCGGTCCCCAAACCATAGACGCATCAAAATATTCACCAAAAGGGTTGTCGGAAGAAATAATCGGATTGCTTTGTTTAAAATCAAAGAGATTTTCAACACCTATATACAACTCCAGTTTCTCGCTATACCACGATTTACTAATCTGAGAATTTACAATGAAAAACGAAGGTGAATAATCAGGCATTCTATACTCTACCGGATTAGAAGATGTACCAGGTATTCTTTTACTGCTTTGCCAGCTTGTTGTAAAATCAAACTTCCATTTACTATTTGTAGCATAAGCAAGGTTTACAAATGCCCGATGTGGCGATAGTAATGGTTTAGACATAAACTCAGTTTTATAATCAGTCTTAACTTCATTAAATCTGTATGCCAAACGCACATCAAACCTTTCAATAACTTCCCAGTCTGCCTGTAATTGTATTGAGTGTGAAAATGATCTTCCGTCAAGATTATAAAAGCTCAGCTCCTTTGGGCTACTATCGTAATCAACTACTATTTTATTTTCGAAATTTGTAAAAAAGTAATCGACATTTAGAGTTAAATTCCTATTATTAATTTCAATCCCTTTCGAATAGTTCAAACCATAACTCCAGGCAACTTCAGGACTTAGCCCATAAGGATTATCGGAATCTGTAGAATTGATAATAAACCTTCGCGACGAAGCCATTGCTCCGATATTTTCGGCAAAGATACTTGCTGTTTTTTGCCCTCTACCCATCGATAAGCGAAAAACCGATTTATCGGAAACTGCATACTTCAAGTGCAACCGTGGAGTAACAAACACTCCAAAATTATTGTGATTATCTACTCTCAGTCCCAAAACACCGGTAAACTTTTCACTCCCTTTATATGTGTATTCTGTAAAAGCGCCTACAACATTTTCTCTCCTTAAATATGTGCTGCTTTCAAAATCCTCATTATAATTATCATACATAAAGCTCAAACCTGTCTTTATCTCATGCTTTTCATTCAATGCATTTTGATAAATAAAATTTGAGTACAAGGAACTCTGTTTAGCATTGTAAATTCTAGGTCCGAAATTAGATTCCTGATTGTGTAATATCCCCGAAATTTGAATTCCAAAACTGGATTTATCATCAATTACTTTACCTACTTTAAGCCAGGAATCTATTCGATCGGTTTTTAATGACGAATTCCAAAAAACATCACTATTCTTCTCGTAATAATTTACCTGTCCTCCTTTTTGGTTCAGGGAAAGCCCTTTTATTCCAAATTGTCCCTGCCATCCATCATGTCCGTTATATTTCCACCTGTTCAATACAATAATCTGATCGCCAAAGGGACTATCCAGAAAACCATCATTGTTCTTATCCCATTTTATAGCTCTGGTATTTCCGTGCAATAAAACAGCAGTACTTAAATTTTCATTCAGCTCAATTCTGAAATTTGCATTTGCCTCTACTCTGCCCATTGCATTCGCATAAGCATTTAATCCTAATTTCTCTCCGGAATCAGGCTTTTTTAACTCTGTATTTATCTGGCCGGTTATACTCTCAAAGCCGTTGATTACTGAACCGGTCCCCATATTTAGTTGAATGCTTTCTATCCATGAACCAGGAGTATAAGTCAACCCGTAAAGAGCCGACAAACCACGGGTTTCAGGCATATTCTCTCTGGTTATTTGAACATAACTTCCGGCAAGTCCCAACATTTCTATTTGTTTTGTACCACTTACCGCATCAGTTGAACTAACTTCGACTGATGGAGTTGTTTCAAAACTTTCGGACAAATTACAACATGCAGCTTTCTGCAACTCTTCTTCGCTGATATCCTGTGTTTTTAACGTTTTCAAAAAAGATATGCTTGTTGATTCTTTCCGATAAGAAACAATTACCTCATCAAGTAATTTATTTTGAGAAAAAACAACCTCCACAAAATTTTTATCTCCAACTAAAACATCCTTGGTTTCATATCCGACAAAGCTTATTAATACTCTATCCGAATTATCTGTTCTCGGCAGTACAAATGTCCCCTGCTTACCACTTACAACACCATCTGTTGTACCTTTCCAGATAATATTTACACCTTCTATGTATTGTTTTTTTCCATCGAAATCCGTTTCCCATACTCTACCATGTACATGATCGGAATGGTCATCGCTAATATCTTCATCGCGATAATGACAACACATTGGAAGATTTTCGTAAACCTCATCCGGAGCTTTATATTTTTCGGTATCATGTCCAATATCAGCGATTGCACGTTGAACTTCATCAACATTACTTCTATCTCCATCGATTTCGAGTGATATTTCTTTTGAATTTTCATTCCATTTGGCTGCTTCTACATAATCAAACTCCAAAGCAGTCTCCTCTATTCTATTTTTACACATTTCGCAAGTACCATCAACTTTAAATGTAATCTTGTTTTGAGATATTATTGTACCTGAGAATAGTAATATAATAAACAGAAAGGTGATTCTTATATTTTTTATATTTTCCATATTTTCATAATTAATTATAAAGGCATCTAAGGTTTAGATTTCAATTAGAAATCAACGCATTAGACATCCTCAATTTTCAATAAATCCTAATTAATTATGATAATTGCGGAGGGTCAAGTATCCTTGATGTTGTTGAATAGGAATATAAATCCTTGTGAATAAAATAAGGAGTATAAGTTTCATCTTCTACTTGCTCAATAATAGTACTTAAAGATAAAACAAAGGGGGTACTACAGCAATCCTGATAACAAAATGGAGAACAAAAATCGTGATGCTCTGTCTCTGAATTCTGATCGTGACTCATATCAGAACTACAACTGTGAATTTCATTTTGCTCCATATAACTACCTGCCTCACAATCTGAATATACAGAAAGAAAGACAACTACTACAGACAATATGTAACTCAACAGTTTCACGGGTGTTTAATTTTATGTTTTGGTCATCACTCTAAAGCGTGACAGGTATGTTATCCCCATAATATTCATCCCGTTTGGTCACGGCATAGCCGAGATGGAAATTTCATATTACTTTAGTAACATATGCTACAAAGTTAATTAGAATTACTCTAAATAACAAGCTGATATAAAAAAGAGAATGTTATTGCGTAACATTCTCTTTTTCAATTACTATTTTACTTTTCTGCTGTCAATTTTGCTATTTCAATAACAACATCTTTCGCTTTCATCATCGATTCCACAGGAACAAACTCATATCTACCATGAAAATTATGGCCTCCTGCAAATATGTTAGGACAGGGTAAGCCCATAAATGACAATCTCGCCCCATCAGTACCTCCTCTAATTGCTTTGATTATCGGTTTAACACCAAGGTTTTTCATTGCCTGCTCAGCGGTTTCAACTATATGAATGTTTGGTTCAACCTTTTCACGCATATTGTAATACTGATCTTTTAATTCCAGTACAACGGCCCCTTCTCCGTATTTATCTTTAAAATCATCAACAAGTTTGGTCATAAATACTTTCATATCTTCAAACTTCTGACGATCATGATCTCTAATAATATATTGCAGAGTTGTATCTTCTACTTCTCCATTAACACTCAACAAATGATAGAAACCTTCATATTTAGTTGTCTTTTCAGGAACTTTTTCTGCGGGCATTGCCATCATAAACTCAGCGGCTCTATTCATAGAGTTAACCATCTTGTTTAAGGCATATCCGGGATGAACTATCTTCCCTTTAAAATGTACTTTAGCTCCGGCAGCATTAAAATTCTCATATTCCAACTCTCCTATTTCCGATCCATCCATTGTATAGGCCCATTCTGCTCCAAATTTATCCACGTCAAAAAGATCTGCTCCTCTTCCTACTTCTTCATCAGGAGTAAATCCAATTCTTATTTTTCCGTGTTTAATAGAATCATCGGCAATCATCTCTTCCATCGCAGTAATAATTTCAGCTATACCTGCCTTATCATCTGCTCCCAAAAGAGTTGTTCCGTCAGTCGTGATCAGAGTTTGTCCCTTATAATTTAAAAGCTCCGGGAATTCAGCAGTGGTCATTTCTAACTCTAATTCTTTATTTAAAACTACAGTTTCACCATCATAATTCTCCCGAAAAATAGGTTTTACCTGTTTCCCTGAAAAATCAGGACTGGTATCATAATGTGCGATAAACCCAATTGTTGGAACCTCTTTATCTATATTACCGGGAAGAGTTGCCATTACATATCCATTATCGTCTATACTAACATCCTCCATTCCGATACGTTTTAATTCATCGGTAATATAATTGGCTAAATCCCATTGTTTATCTGTACTGGGAATTTTTTCAATTTCCGGTTCTGATTGAGTATCAAAACTCACGTAGTGCAAAAATCTATTTACTAAATTATTCATGTCGGTTATTTATATAAATTCCAGACAAAGGAATAAAAAAAATCGCTACCAAAATACTTCGACAGCGATTATAATTACTTAATAATAAGTTAAAGTTATTAAAGCTTGCCTCTTTCTATATAGCCAAATAATCTTTTGTTCTTAATCATACGAGCTACCCCCTCAGGTAATTTATCTTCCCAGCCTTCTTCATTATTTCGTATCATTTTCAATACATTTCTGGAATAAATTCCCAAAACCTCTTTGTCGTAGTCCTTAATATCAACAATTCGTTTATTTAACTTAAAAAACTTGTACAGATCCTTAAAACGTGGATGTACCTGTATATTCTCTGAGGTTAATAAACCATCCCCCTCAATACGCTCAGGGTACAAATAAACCTTTAAATCCTTCATAAATAATTTTCCAAAGGCTTCAAGAATTCCTCCGCTCAGATCTCTGTAATATTTTTCATTAAATACTTCTACCAAATTCTTTGCCCCTAGCACTATTCCCATTCTAGCCTTAGAAAAGGTCGAAAAATACTCTATTAACTTATAGTATTCCGAAAAATCAGAAATCATAACCGATTGTCCCAAGGAACAAAGTAAGTCGGCTCTATCCAGGAAGTCTCTCTCATTTATCTCGCCTGAAGCCATCAGATTTGACAGAGTAATTTCGGTAATTACATGTGTTTTTTCAGGATCGACCTTCTTCTCGGCTATAAACATTTCATAACCTTTCTTTAAAATATCGGTATTTACCTTTGTTACCGGTCTGAAACTTCCTCTAATAGCCAGAATATTCTTTTTATAAAGCTGCTGTGCAGGCAATAAGTTCACTCCTTTTGGACTGAACAAAACGGCTTTAGTCATTCCATTCTTAACCAATTGAAGGCTCATCAGTCTATTATCAACATACATAAACCTCGATCCTCTGAAGTTGATCATATCAATTTCTATTTGATCTTTTTCCAGATTATCATAAAGAGATTTCAATAATTCCTTGGGAGTGTCATTATAATAGTATGCTCCATATAAAAGATTCACTCCCATTACCCCTAAAGTTTCCTGTTGCAATCGTGTATCATTTTCATGGAAGCGCACATGGATCATAATTTCATTATAATCTTCTAAAGGGTCTATCTGAAACTTTATTCCAAGCCATCCATGACCTTTATACTTTTTAGCCCAATCAATAGTTGTTACCGTATTGGCAAAAGTAAAAAATGTTTTTTTTGGATGTTTTTCTCTAGATAATCTTCTTTCCAAAAGATCTACTTCCCAATCCAACATACGTTCCAACCTTGCTTCGGTAACGTATCTACCATCGTTTTCAATTCCATAAATAGAATCTGAAAAATCTTTATCATAAGCAGACATTGCCTTAGCGATAGTTCCTGAAGCTCCACCTGCTCTAAAAAAATGCCTTACAGTTTCCTGCCCCGCTCCTATCTCAGCAAATGTTCCATAAATCTTAGAATCAAGATTTATTTGCAGTGCTTTTTGCTTAGATGTTAATATCTGTTCCATTTTTGTAAAATCAGAATCTTAAAATTAAATAAATATTAGATATTATTAAATTTTAATTTAAAAAAAAGCAAAAGAAAAAAGCTGAATCTACTTAAATTTCGATACAGCTTTCCATAGTTTAACCTAACCACCTATATTTTAATAATTGTTATAAAACAATTAGCTTTGTTACATAACATAACTACTATCGAAAGTAACACATAATTTATAAAAATGCAAAAAAAACACTTTTTTTATTTAAAATTATTACCATTTTTAGCCTTAACCCTAATAATTATTAGCTCTTACCCTTATTTATTAAAATCATATGCAGACTTTTTTAGCATAAATAATTACAGTAGGGGCGCTGATGCTATACTTATTTTAGGAGGAAGTGCCGACTCAAGAGCGAAAAAAAGTGTTGAACTTTTAAATAATGATTATGCAAAGAAAATTTTAATAACCGAGCCTGCAGCTCCAATTAGAGAATACCAGGAGATATGGGTTTCTGAGTTTGATAATTTAAGGCGAATACTGAAATATGAAAAAATACCCTATGAAGTAGTACCAAATTTTAACGGCGGTGCCAGAAGTACATTCGACGAAGCCAAAGATTTATTAAAATACTTAGAAACAACCCCACTAAAAAAAGTAATTATTGTAACAGACAGCTTTCATACCCGGAGAGCCAAATATGCCTTTGATAAAGTATTTATAGATTCTAACTGCAAAACTATCATTGAAATTGCAGGAGCCAAAAACGATATATACGATGAAACTAATTGGTGGAAAAGTGAAAGAGGATTAAATGCCTATGTCAGTGAATTTTTTAAATATATAATATACATCACAACTAACAATGGTATAGAAGGAGTAAGTGCTGAATAGTATTTGCAAAAAAAAGTAGGAATCAAAACTCTTTAAGCTGATAATATCTCAATTATCATAATTGTTTGTAAGCTCGATATGTTGTAGTACTTTTGCACAAATTATATAAGAAGATGAAAAAAAGACTATACAGGAATCTGGTTCTTGCAGTAATTGAATCACTGGAGCATATATTTAAAGAAGAAATGTATGCTGATAAGGTAATAGAAAAAGCCTTAAAAAAAGACAGCAGATGGGGATCAAGAGATAGAGGTTTTATTGCAGAAACAGTTTATGATATAGTACGCTGGAAAAGAATTTATTCGGAAATAGCAGGGGTAAAAGAACATTATACTAACAAAAATGTTTGGAAAATGTTTGTTGTTTGGGCTACAATGAACGACTATTATCTACCGGATCAATGGCCAGAAGTAGGTAATCAAATACCCGAAAACACAATAAAAAAGACTTACAACAGGCTCCGTGAAGAAAGAAAGTTCAAAGAATCGATCCCTGACTGGTTAGATGAATTGGGTGAGAAAGAGTTAGGCGAAAAGTGGGATAATGAAATTAAGGCTTTAAACGAACAAGCTCCGGTAGTATTACGTGTTAATACACTAAAAGCTACCATTGATGAATTACAGGCTTCTCTTCAGGCAGACGGTATTGAAACAAAAAAATTAGACAATTACCCCGATGCTCTTCAGCTTATTGAAAGAAAGAATGTATTTACATCTAATGCCTTTAAAAATGGCTTTTTCGAAATACAGGATGCTTCATCACAGCTAGTTGCTGAATTTTTGGATGTTAAACCCGGAATGAGAGTAGTTGATGCCTGTGCCGGTGCAGGAGGAAAAACACTTCATTTATCTTCATTAATGGAAAATAAGGGATTAATAGTCTCAATGGATATTTATTCCGGCAAATTGAAGGAACTTAAAAGGAGAGCCAAGCGAAACGGAGCTCACAATATAGAAACAAGAGAAATTACATCGTCGAAAGTAATTAAAAGGATGCAGCAATCAGCTGACAGAGTTCTACTTGATGCTCCATGTTCAGGATTAGGAGTTCTGAAGAGGAACCCTGATGCCAAATGGAAATTAAAGCCGGAGTTTTTAGATGAAATTAAAATAACTCAGGCTGATATACTTGACAGGTATAGCAAAATGGTAAAAGTTGATGGAATACTTGTTTACGCCACCTGCTCTATTCTTCCTTCGGAAAATGAAAATCAGGTTGAAAAGTTCTTAGCTAACCATAAAAATTTCGAATTAATTAAAGACAATAAAGTTTCTCCATCCGAATCGGGTTATGACGGATTCTACATGGCCCAAATAAAAAGAATTAGCTAGAGAAACATTATATTTTTCAATAAAAAAACAGCTCAATTTATTCAAAAATTGAGCTGTTTTTTTTTGCTAATAAATTATTCCAACACTACTCCTCTACCGGAAAATCCTTTTTCTCATAAAGAACCAAATCAACACGCAACGGTTGGTTGGGTTTTATTTGTTTATCTTCCAGGTCCAAATCTCCATGTGCCAATCCCGAAGGAAAAATTAATATTCCCCTGCCGGGACCTTCAATATCCGATCTTGGATCATAATTAACATTGTCTGTCGGAACAATACCTGTATTGAAATGCTTTAAACCTAATCTAATACCATTAATCCTGGATTTAATTTCAAGCTCTAATGCTTCCGGATCGTCTTTTGATGAAGAAAGTTCACTATTGTCTAATAAAAACTCCCGGTAATCAACAACCATTAAATCTTTGGCTTCACTTTCATCTTTATTTTTTCCTTCTTCAACCTTAATATAATAGGAATAATAAACAACCCCTCCGGAAGTAATTGTATCCTTTACTGCAATATCGGTAAGAGTTGAATCTCCTTCATTTGCAGGAACTATTTCCCAGTTAATATGGGTTATAAAGTCATTTGCGTATAAAGAAGAATCAAGTTTGTGTGTACTAAGGTACTCCTGAATTAATTCATCATCAATTTTTGACTGTTCTGCAACAGATATCACCTCGTTATCAACACAAGATATAATTGATAAAAAAAGAATTATCAGAAATAATATGTTACTATTTTTATTCCTCAACAGTTTCAACAGTTGTTTTATTATAAATTACCATATCAAAATGTAAAGGCATCCTTGATGTTTGCGTTACATCGCCTGCATCGCCAATTGCCAAACCTGATGGTATTAAAATTATCGCTCTACCCGGTTTTTCAACTATACTCCTGTATGTATCAGGAAGTGATGGAGGTGTAGCATTTGGTAAAGTGCCGGTATGTAAAATTTCCAATATTAATTGCCATCCCTTATAAAGAGACTCTGTATCATATGTAAACTTTGTAGCATCCAATTTGCTACCCGTAGTTTCAAGTATTGATCCTGATAAATATGAAACAGTATAATCAGCATGGAATTCATCAGTCTCTTCCACAAAATCGCTGCTTCCTCCCTGTTCTACAAAATGATAATACATTTTATAATTTATTCCATTCTTTACATTCTCTATTACATTAGCTCCCATTATATCAAATAATGATTCTGTACCTTCAGGATCATCTTCTAATATCTCTTCAACTTTCCAGTCTATATTATTCTGCCAAACTCCATCCAGAAAAACAATTTTATGAGTTTTCATATACTCAACAATTTCTGCGTCATCTGCCAGGGCTTGTTCTGCAGGGCTTAACGGTTCTTCTTCCTCATCCTTATTACACGATATAGCTAAAGTAAATATAGCAAAAAGTAAAAATATTTTTTTCATTTTTATAAATTTAATTAAATAGGATAAATCGTATTCACAAGACAAAATTTATATTCCCTTTCAGGTCAATTGTCATGCTCCTTTCATCTATTCTGTAATATATTAATTGTTGTTAAGTTAAACTCTAATCTTCAAATTTTATTGTGAGTAAATCTTCACGTATATTTGGCGACGCAAGATACAATTTTTAGACAATTGAAGCATTCATAAGTATTTTTTTACTAATGAAGAAAAATGACAATAATGAATGTGACATTTAAACTTTGATTATTAAATAATTAAGGTGAAAAGCATATGAGAATAGATAAATATTTGTGGAGTATAAGGGTTTATAAAACCAGAAGTCAGGCTGCTGAAGCATGTAAAAAAAACAGGGTAGTTATTAATGATATACCTGTAAAATCATCAAGAGAAGTTAAACTAAATGAGATTATCAGAGTCAGAAAAAATCAAATTAACTACGAATACAAGGTTCTGGATATCCCGAAAAGCAGAGTCGGCGCAAAACTTGTCGCAGATTACTGCATTAATGTTACTCCAAAAGAAGAAACGGATAAACTTGATGTATTAAAATACTCAAAAAACTATTTTAGAGATCGGGGTACAGGTCGACCTACGAAACGAGACAGACGCGATTTAGACACTTACTTTGAAAAAGACGAAGATGATGAATGGGATGATTTATTAAAGTAACTGAAGTTTCCCATGTCTTGTTTTTTTGCGCTATTTCCGGCTATCCGCTATAGCTTTGTTTGGCAAGATGCATTGGCAGAGATATATTTACGCCTCGAATGGAAAATCTATAACATGGGAAACATCAATTAAAGTGATTAAACGGCTATGGTATTAACACCTTAACAGTTTTTGATTTTCTATTGGCACTAACCTTTACCAAATAATAGCCCTTAGGACCATCGATTGTGAAGGCATTATTTACTCCACGATCAACTTTTTTATCTATTACCTGCTGTCCCAATAAATTATACACTTCAACTTTTAAGGAGTCAGAAGCCTCATTTATCGTTAAATTCAATATACCTTCAGTAGTATAAACACTAAATTCCAAACTTTCATTTATGGGAGATTTCACTCCATAATTCCAGTTATTACCGGGATCATAAAATTGTACTGCTAAAATGTAATGAGTATCCTTTTCTCCAATAACAGGAATATCTAATAAAGATGCTCCTATAAAACCTTCCGAATAAGAATCTCCTCCATTTTCTTTGAATTTAGTATTGAGAATAAAATTCCTGTATTTCCATTCATTATCAGAATCGGCATAAATCCAATTAAAAAATATCATTTCCAAAACCGGAATATCCTTAACATCATTAATAAATGTAAAAATTTGATTATTCACTAATTCTTCATTATTGCGCAATAATTCAGTGTACTCCGCATCCTTATCAATAAAACTATCATTTTTCAAAATAACACTTACTCCTTTGCCCGAACCGGATATTTGATGGTAGTTCTTTATCTGATCTTTTGAAGCCTGCTCAGCTATCTTACTAAGGTTTTTGTTAATTTCTTCCAGACCTTTCTGATTTCTGTCTTTTCTTTCTTTATCTGCCAGCCACTTAACTTTTTTTACAACAGAGTACTTTTCCCAATCACCAGGAAATTTAAATGTTGGCAAATCTATATTAGTTTCAATATGTTCGTGATCTCTGGCAAGGTTAAATTTCGCCTCAATGTCCGACAAGTTATCATAACGCCACTCCTCTATATCAAATAAAAAATCTGATTTAGGGTTTTCCACAGAAAACTCCTGACCATATAATTGGCCAAAAATCATAAAGAAAGATATGACTGTTATTATGTTTACCCACCTGAAAATCATACTGATGTAAGTTACTGATTTACAGTGAATTTACCCAACCAAACCTTTATTCTTTTGAAAATTAAGCCCAGAAATATCTTTATTATGTTATGATTCATTATTTTTGATTTTTAATAAAATTTAGAGATGAAAGAAAATTTGATTCTTAACAACGAAGAGATTAAGCACAAAATAAAAAGAATAGCTTATCAGATTTATGAAGCAAATACTAATGAAACTACTATTTACTTAGCCGGTATTTCGAGTAATGGTTTCATTATGACTAATAAAATTGCTGAACAAATTAGAGATATTTCTAAGCTTGAAGTAATCACAGTCGAAGTTTTCGTTAATAAGAAGGATATTTTGGCACCGGTTAAAACTTCTATCCCCCTCGAAGAGCTCAAAGATAAATCTATAGTATTGATCGACGATGTATTAAACTCCGGAGGTGTATTGATTTATGGAATGAGACATTTTCTTAGTGTTCCTCTTAAGAAATTCCTGACGGCCGTACTGGTAAACAGAAATCACAAAAAATACCCTATAAAAGCAGATTTTAAAGGTATCTCTCTATCAACCTCCCTTCACGAAAGAATAGAAGTAATATTCGAAGATGGTAAAGATAGAGCTTATTTATCTTAATTTTTTTAAAAATAAAATGAATAGAAGGTCTGTATTTTTCAAGTAAAATACAGACCTTCTATCATAATAATTGGATATCATTTCTAGTGCAAGTCATGATTAGCCAAAACTATTTGCTCTAATTCATCAACTATCTGTTCAATAGTTTTTTTATCCGTAATCACCGAAGATTTGGCCATTTTATAATATTCTCTTCTTTTCCCCAGATGCTTAAGTATAAACTCGTAAAGCTCTACATCAGATAAATCTTTTATTATCGGACGCTTACTACGGGCATTTTTCAAATATTCATATAGAGTATCAACAGAGGCATTGAGATATATCGACTTTGAATATCTGTTTATCAACTCCATGTTATTATTGTATACCGGTGTCCCCCCCCCTAAAGACAATAAGATATTACCATCAGATTTTATAAGCTTATTCAATGACTCGGATTCATACTCTCTAAACCATTTTTCTCCCTTTGCTTGAAAAATTTCCGCAATAGACATCTTCAACTCATCTACAATATAATCATCGAGATCTACAAAACTATATCCTAATTTCTCGGCAAGTAAGCTACCGTAGGTAGACTTACCACTTCCCATATATCCAAGTAACGTAATAACTGCCATAAAATCTATATTCAATTTCAGTGGTCGAAGTTAACCAATAATAAACTTATACAAAAAAAGTTGAAAAAAATTGAAGCTTAAAATTTATGGCGTTTTTTCACTACTTAAGTACAATTGAAATCAAAAAAAAATCTTTCTAAATTCTATTTCAGATTAGATTATCTTCAATTTCTTTATTAAATTTACTACTCCACTTATACATAACACACCCATAAACAACTGTTTGCAATCTCTCAAACTTTCGTTTGAATATTTTTTAAAATTTCCTCCCAAATAAATGATGTGAAATAAAATAAACATAGTATATTTGCACCCGCAAAACGGTAATCGTTTTGACCTGGTAGCTCAGTTGGTAGAGCATCTCCCTTTTAAGGAGAGGGTCCTGGGTTCGAGCCCCAGCCAGGTCACTATATTGAAGATTTATGATTTTTGATATATGATTTGTTTTTCATATCAGATATCATAAATTTTCGACCTGGTAGCTCAGTTGGTAGAGCATCTCCCTTTTAAGGAGAGGGTCCTGGGTTCGAGCCCCAGCCAGGTCACTATATTGAAGATTTATGATTTTTGATATATGATTTGTTTTTCATATCAGATATCATAAATTTTCGACCTGGTAGCTCAGTTGGTAGAGCATCTCCCTTTTAAGGAGAGGGTCCTGGGTTCGAGCCCCAGCCAGGTCACTGTTCTTTTTAATTATGAATTTTGAATAATTAATGTTGAATGAATTTAATTCATAATAAAACATTATTAATTCATAATGAGAAAAGCCCACGTGGTGAAATTGGTAGACACGCAGCCTTGAGGGGGCTGTGCTCGTAAGGGTGTGCTGGTTCGACTCCAGTCGTGGGCACCATTTATTTAATGTGAATTATTAATGACCTGGTAGCTCAGTTGGTAGAGCATCTCCCTTTTAAGGAGAGGGTCCTGGGTTCGAGCCCCAGCCAGGTCACTTTTATTTTTAATTATGAATTTTGAATATTAAATGAATTTAGTTCATAATTAAACACATAACAATAATAAAGCAATAAGCACTAACCAAAATAAGGTTGGTGTTTTTTTTTGCACATATTTTGCTGCAATTTTTTATTAAAAGCAATATTTTTGTAGCCATAAAACATATTTTTTGAAGAAAATTCGCCATTATAACATTCCTGTTTTCATACCTGAGCTCGCATGCCCGCATCAGTGCGTATTTTGCAATCAGGAAAAAATCAGTGGTACAGCAGAAGTTCCCAGACCTGAAGAAATATCTAAAATAATTGACACATGGCTTTCTACAATAGATTATGAAAACAGCCATGTAGAGGTTGCATTTTTTGGCGGAAGTTTCACCGGTATACCAACAGAACTACAGGAAGCATATCTAAAAAGCACTTTGCCCTATGTTAAATCAGGAGAAATAAAAGGAATAAGACTTTCTACCAGACCCGATTACATAAATCAGGATATTTTGGATCTGTTGAAAAAATACGGAGTAACTTCTATCGAATTAGGAGCCCAATCTTTAGATGAATCCGTTCTTGTTAAGGCAGGAAGAGGACACTCTGTAAAAGATGTTGAGATTGCTTCCAAACTAATAAATAAAAACGGTTTTGAACTCGGTCTGCAAATGATGCTAGGCCTCCCCAACGACACAAAGGCAAAATCTATTTATACTGCAGAAAAAATAATAGAACTGGGAGCCAAAACAACCAGAATCTACCCAACACTGGTAATAGAAGGAACAGCATTGGCCAAACAATACAAAGAAGGTAAATACCAAGCTCTTAGTATTGATAATGCTGTTAACTGGACGAAGGATATAATAATGCTTTTCGAAGATGCTAACATTAAAGTTTTAAGAACGGGCTTACACCCTTCCGAAGAGTTTGAAGACGACAAGAGCCTGTTGGCAGGACCTTACCACCCATCGTTTAAAGAAATGGTAATGACCGAAGTTTGGGCAGACAAACTAAAGATGACAGATAACAACAAAGAAGATATTAAGATATTTGTAAATCCTAGTCAGGTTAATTTTGCCGTTGGCTACAAAGCCAAAAACAAAAATAAATTACTAAAAAAATATAAGTCTGTAAAAATATTCGGAGATGACAGTTTAAACAAATTTGATTTTTATGTGGGCAATCATTGACAGTAGAGCTCCAAAAAAAGCAATAGAAAAACTAAAAGAAGAATTCGATGTATTTGAATTCAAAAGTAGTGGAATTACCTATGAACAAGTTTCAGGGCATCCCGATATTTTTATCTGCCAGGATGGAGAGAACCTGATCATAGCTCCTAATTCGCCTAAAGAACTGATCAAATTTCTGGAATTTCACAATGTAAAATACTCTTTTGGAGAAAAGGAAGTTGGTATAGAATTAAACAATTCAACTCAGTACAACTGCATTGCCACAAACAATTACCTGATTCATAAAAAAGGATTTACAGACAAAAAGGTTATATCGACATTTACAGACAAAAAGGTTATTAACCTACCCCAGGCTTACACCAGATGCAGCTTATCAGCAATTAATGACAATAATTTCATCAGCTCAGACAGAGGAATAGAAAAATCGTTAACTGCCCTAGGATTTAATGTACTATTGGTAGATCCAAAATCGATTTTACTACCGGGATTCCCTTATGGTTTCTTTGGCGGAACAAACGGAATTCACAACAGTAAATTCTATCTTATTGGCAGTTTAAAACATCATCCCGAAGGTGAAGCTATCAGGGTTTTTCTACTTAAAAACAATATTGAAATCATTGAACTTTACGATGGTCCCCTTTATGATGGCGGGGGGATTTTTTTTGGGATTTAGGAGTTCAGGTTTAGGATTTGAAGCTACTGTTTCCCGATTTAATTCTGATACTATAAAAACAAATTATAGTTCATTAATCATTAACTATCAAAACTTAGCATATAAATTAACTACTACACATTTTTTATTGTACTTTTGCGCCTCCATTTAGAAAAAATGAGATAGATATGATAATTCTTAACGAGAAAGTAGCAAAATTTACATATACACTTTTCGAAAACACTACAGAAGGTAGAGTTATAGAAGATGTTCCGGTGGATAATCCAATGGAAATAGTTTTTGGACAAGGAAAACTTATTCCATTTTTCGAAGAAAGATTAATTGGCTTAAGAGCCGGTGACGATTTCGAAATTAAGGTCCCTTCGGGTGATGCTTTTGGTGAATCGAATCCTAAAGCTATTTATGAACTATCGAAAGAAACATTCCGTGTGAATGGTGCTGTTGACCAATCATTATTTGCAATTGGTAAAAAATTACCTATGCGCGACAGAAACGGCAACGTTTTAGACGGTTATGTAAAGTCTTCTACTGATGAAACAGTTACTATTGATTTCAACCATCCTTTGGCAGGAATTGATATAGTTTTTAAAGGAAACGTCATAGAAGTTAGAGAAGCTACTGAAGAAGAACTAAACCCACCAAGTCACGGTTGTGGATGCGGTAGCGGAGGTGGCCACGGTCACGGAGGAGGAAGCTGCTCATCGGACGGACATGGTGAAGGAGACTCTTGTGGTTGTGAAAACAAAGGTGAAGGTGGCGGAAGCTGCAATACTGATGGACAAGGACATCACCACGAAGAAGGTCATTCTTGTGGATGCGGACACTAGTGATATATGATTTAAGATTTGAAAAAAATATATTCATTAACCTCTAAGTAATTATTGCTTGGGGGTTATTTTTTTGTTTTTAAATGGTTAATTTTGTTCAAGTTTTATCGATTATTTTTAAATAAAAACAACCTGTCAAACTGTAAATTTACAGTTAAGCAGTTCAATACATAATTAAGATGATTAAAAATATTCCATTAATAAAGAATTTAGACAGTGATAATTTCTTTTTACTTGCCGGGCCTTGTGCTATTGAAGGAGAAGAAATGGCAATGAGAATTGCAGAGCGCGTAGTTGAAATTACAGATAAACTGAAAATTCCATACGTTTTCAAAGGTTCTTTTAAAAAGGCTAACCGTTCAAGACTGGATTCATTTACAGGGATTGGAGATGAAAAAGCTCTTAAAATACTTAGAAAAGTAAACGAAACATTTGGTATACCTACTGTTACAGATATTCACACAAACGAAGATGCCGCTATGGCTGCCGAATATGTAGATATTTTACAGATTCCTGCATTTTTGGTTCGTCAAACCGATTTGGTTGTTGCGGCAGCTAATACCGGCAAACACGTAAACTTAAAGAAAGGTCAGTTTATGGCACCTGAGTCGATGAAACACGCTGTAGTTAAAGTAGAAGAAAGCGGAAACAACAATATTATGATCACCGACCGCGGAACTATGTTCGGATATCAGGATATGGTTGTTGACTTTAGAGGGGTTCCTACAATGAAGGAATACGCTCCTGTTGTTATGGATATAACACACTCTTTACAACAACCCAACCAAACTTCGGGAGTTACAGGAGGAAGACCGGATATGATTGAAACTATCGGTAAAGCAGCAATTGCAACAGGTGCCGACGGAATTTTCATAGAAACACATTTCGACCCAGCTAATGCAAAGTCGGATGGGGCCAACATGCTACACCTCGATCATTTTGAAGACTTAATGAAGAAGTTGGTTGCGATAAGACAGACTGTTAACAAGTTCTAGTTACTTAAATAAAATATTATTAGTAAGGGTTTCACTAAACGTGGAGCCCTTATTTGCTTTTAATACCAGCCTAAGTTTGTGAAAAATTAAATTTAATAAACATAATACGACACAAATAAAGCATATACTCCATAGACCAGAATTTGTCTAAACTTAAAAGATTCTGCCATCTATAAAAATCCGCATAGCCAAATATAATTTTAGAAGTATATTTAGTCTAAATTTTAGTTTTATTTGAAAAATCAATCATATTATCATCAATCTGCGTGAGGGATTGCTTCGCATCCCGATTACACTGTTCTGAAAACACAAAAGAAAAAAGTATTTTTCCTTTTGTATTTATCCAGCTCAGCGTGAGGGATTGCTTCGCATCCCGATTACACTGTTCTGAAAACACAAAAGAAAAAAGTATTTTTCCTTTTGTATTTATCCAGCTCAGCGTGAGGGATAGAGGCGGCATCCTTTTTGTTGCAGT
>JBDLJM010000004.1 GCA_039714315.1 Bacteroidota bacterium
TTATATACATATGAAATGGTATAATGAGCCTGTAAAATGGGACTACGAAAATGATACCCTATCAATGTTCGTCACTCAAAAATCTGATTACTGGCGCATAACCCATTACGGATTTATACAGGATAATGGACCTTTTTACTATACAAACATAGAAGGAGATTTTGAGGTAAGTGTTAAAATCAAAGGAAATTACAACACTCTCTACGATCAGATGGGATTAATGCTGAGACTGGATGAAGAACACTGGATTAAAACAGGAGTTGAATATGTTGATGGTGTTTATAATCTAAGTACCGTAACCACAAACAAACACAGCAGCTGGAATATAATCCCCCTAAGGAGTAACCTGAAACAAATATGGATAAAAGCAATACGAAAAACAGATGCTGTTGAAATATACTACTCATTAGATGGTGAAATATACATAATGAGTAACATATCATACCTTCCAAAACAAAAAAACATTATGGCTGGTATGATGGCTGCAAGTCCAAAAGGTAAAGGATTTGAAGCAACTTTCGAGGAATTTAAAATAACCGGACTCTCGAACTAGATTCAGGTATTTTTTTATTAAAAGTTATATATAAAGCTGTCTCATTTTTTTGATATTTTCAATCCTGAGACAGCTTTTTTTTCAATTTATAAGCATTAATTTCTGATCGCAGTTCCCAAACATAGCCGGGGAGAATAGAAATTACATATTTCTCCTGTACTGACCTCCTACTTCGAACAATGCCTGAGTAATCTGCCCGATAGAACACACTTTCCCTGCCTCCATAAGTACTTCAAAGACATTTTCGTTGTGCACCGCTGCCTGCTGAACCTTATTAAGCATTCTCTTACTCTCTTCCGAATAACCCTCGTGAAGATTGTTGAGGTTATTAATCTGATTTTGTTTCTCCTCCTCTGTAGCCCTTATTACCTCACGTGGAAGAACAGTTGGCGAACCTTTAGCACTTAAGAAAGTATTTACTCCAATGATCGGGAACTCTCCACTGTGTTTCAATGTTTCGTAATACAGTGATTCTTCCTGAATTTTAGAACGCTGGTACATTGTTTCCATAGCACCTAAAACACCTCCCCTTTCGGTAATCCTGTCAAATTCAGCCAAAACAGCCTCTTCAACCAAATCAGTAAGTTCTTCTGTGATGAAAGAACCCTGCATAGGGTTTTCATTCTTAGCCAGCCCTAATTCTCTGTTAATAATCAACTGAATGGCCATAGCCCTTCGTACCGACTCTTCGGTAGGTGTTGTTATAGCTTCATCATAAGCATTAGTATGCAGCGAATTTGTATTGTCATAAATCGCATAAAGTGCCTGAAGAGTAGTTCTGATGTCATTAAAATCTATCTCCTGCGCATGCAACGACCTGCCCGAAGTTTGAATATGGTACTTCAACATTTGAGCCCTTGAATTAGCTCCGTATTTATGCTTCAATGCTTTTGACCAGATTCTTCTTGCAACGCGTCCGATTACAGCGTATTCGGCATCAATCCCATTCGAGAAAAAGAACGACAGGTTTGGCCCGAATTTATTGATATCCATACCCCTGCTCAAATAGTACTCTACATATGTAAAGCCATTTGCCAGGGTAAGAGCCAACTGTGTTATTGGATTTGCTCCCGCCTCGGCTATATGGTATCCCGATATTGAAACCGAATAAAAGTTCCTAACCCCGTTTTGGATAAAATGCTCCTGAACATCTCCCATCAGTCTCAAGGCAAATTCCGTAGAAAAAATACATGTATTCTGCGCCTGATCCTCCTTAAGGATATCGGCCTGTACAGTTCCCCTGACTTTAGTAACAGTCTCTGTTTTAATTTTATTGTAAACAGCAGCGTCGAGTACTAAATCACCTGTAACTCCAAGTAACATCAGTCCTAAACCATCGTTACCTTCAGGTAATTCACCCCTATAAACCGGCCGGTCAACACCTTTAGCCTTATATATTTCGTTGATTTTTTTCTCAACTTCCGCTTCTAAGCCATTTTCTTTTATGTAAAGTTCACATTGCTGATCAATTGCCGCATTCATAAAGAAAGCCAACATTATCGGAGCAGGACCATTAATAGTCATACTTACCGAAGTTGTAGCCGCACATAGATCAAAACCTGAATACAGTTTCTTAGCATCATCTAAACTTGCAATTGAGACTCCTGAATTTCCAATTTTCCCGTAAATATCAGGACGTGTATCAGGATTACTGCCATAAAGAGTAGCACTATCAAAAGCAGTGGAAAGTCGCTTTGCCGGCATGCCCTTACTCACGTAGTGGAAACGACGGTTTGTACGCTCAGGTCCGCCTTCTCCGGCAAACATTCTTGTAGGATCTTCTCCTTCTCTTTTAAAAGGGAAAAGTCCGGCTGTATAAGGAAATTCACCTGGAACATTTTCCTGCAAATTCCAGTAGAGCAAATCGCCCCAGGCGGAATATTTAGGTAAGGAAATCTTTGGAATTTGGGTGTGAGATAAACTTTCGGAATGAGTTTTTATAGAAAGTTCTTTATCGCGAACTTTGAATTTATAAACTTCATCCTTGTATTTCTTCTTCTTGCCTTCCCAGGATTTAATTATCTCTAAATTATGAGGATCCAAATCGAGTTGGATCTTATTAAAACTTTCTTCCAGCTGCTTTATCAGCCTGTCTTTATCTTCAACTTCCGACTCCCGAAGAGTCTCAATAGTTTTTTGAAGAGCGAACAGTTTCTGCGCAATTTCCTTTTGATCTCTGGTCCATTTGTCGTAGTTACGGTTGCTTTCGGCAATTTCCGAAAGATAACGTATTCTGTTAGGCGGAATAATATAAACTTTTTCCGATTCTTCACTATCCGATAAAAGTTCTGATTTAAAAGAAACCTCACTTTTCTCTGAAATTAAGTTCATCATTTTCAGATAAAGCCTGTTCATTCCCGGATCGTTAAACTGAGATGCTATTGTTCCGTAAACCGGCATCTGATCAACGGCTTTATCAAATGCATTGTGATTGCGCTGATATTGTTTCTGAACATCCCTAAGTGCATCCAAAGCACCTCTCTTGTCGAACTTGTTAAGAGCTATAACATCGGCAAAATCTAGCATATCAATTTTCTCCAATTGAGTTGCCGCACCGTACTCGGGTGTCATTACATACAACGAAACATCAGAATGATCTAAGATCTCCGTATCAGACTGTCCGATACCCGAAGTTTCTAAAATAATCAGGTCATATTTAGCTGCCTTCAGTATTTGTATAGCTTCATGTACGTGTTGCGAAAGTGCCAAATTAGCCTGTCGTGTAGCCAGAGAACGCATATAAACCCTTGAATTATTAATAGAATTCATGCGTATTCTATCTCCCAACAAAGCTCCTCCGGTTCTTCTTTTTGACGGATCAACAGAAATAACCGCAATATCCTTATCGTCAAAGTCCATTAAAAATCTGCGTACCAACTCATCGACCAACGACGATTTTCCGGCTCCTCCGGTACCTGTAATCCCCAATACAGGTGTAGTAGATTTTTGTGCTATTAAGTGAATATCATTGAGAAAATCCTTCGATTCAACAGGAAAATTCTCTACCGAAGAAATCAACCTTGCTATTGCCCGGGCATCCTTTTTAAGAAAATCTTTTAACTCTCCATTTATATCTTCACCGCTTGCATAATCAGAATTTTTAACTATATCGTTAATCATTCCCTGCAGCCCCATTTCCCTGCCATCGTCAGGCGAATAGATTCTGGCAATACCGTAATTCATCAGTTCTTCAATCTCCTCCGGAAGAATTACTCCTCCTCCTCCTCCATAAATCCTGATGTGCTCTGAATTATTCTCCTTTAAAAGATCATACATATACTTAAAGTACTCCATATGTCCTCCCTGATAAGAAGTCATTGCAATTGCATTTGCATCTTCATGAATGGCAGTATACACCACCTCTTCAACCGATCTGTCATGCCCCAAATGAATAACTTCCACTCCGGTATTTTGTATAATCCGCCTCATTATATTGATCGATGCATCGTGCCCGTCGAACAATGAAGCTGCCGTAACAATCCTAATTTTGTTTTTTGGCTTATAAACCTCTATATCATTCATTGTTAATGTCTGCTTGTTTTATTTTTGCACTGCAATATAAAATATTTACAGGAGATACAGCCTCAGAGACTATATCAAAATAGCAAACCTTAACCGGAAAATAACTTACCCCTATAAACTAAAAACACCTATTTCTATATTAATTTGAAATAAGTGTTTTTTTAATTATTTTCTATTTGGGCGGCAAACGGGCTATCCGTTATAGTTTTGCCCGGCAATTGTTTTCGCTAAATTCCGTTTAAGGAGTTCCTCCAATCACTCTTAAACAGAATATCTCAATACAATTGCCGGGCAAAAGCTGCCACTATTATCCCTGCCGCAGTATACACATAATCCAACTCAAGCTGTAAACCGAAAACCCTTTGAACCTTGAACTTTTCCTTTTATCTTTCCTCTTTCCTGCCTGACTGAGTCACGCAGGCAGGTATCTTTTATCTTTTATCTTTTTCCTCTTTCCTGCCTGACTGAGTCACGCAGGCAGGTATCTCTTTTATCTTTTATCTTTTTTCTCTCTTTTATCTTTTATCTTTTTCCTCTTTCCTCTTTAAAACTCACTCCGCCAAAAGCTTATCCAAAATCCCTCTCATACTCTTACCGTTCCAGTCGCTGGCTCCGGTTTCATCAATCAGAATTTTTCCATTCTGATCTATTAGAAAAGTTGTTGGCAATGTATTTGTGAAAAGTTTTGCCGGTGCCTGCGATACCTGCTGGTAAACAGGTAAACTAAGGTCTTTCTTTTTCAAAAATGCTTCAGTTTTACTTCTGTCATCACTGGTTACGAAAAGAAAAGCAACTTTATCTCCGTAATCATTATACAGCTTCTGAAAACTTGGCATCTCGGCAACACATGGCGGACACCATGTAGCCCAGTGATTTACAAGAATAACCTTTCCCTGAAACTGAGCCAGAGAAACGGCATTACCTCCGGCATCCATCAACTGCCATTCATAATCGAATTTAGATAGCTGCTCTTGATTCTCTGCATTTTCAACAGATGGATTCAAAACCAAAACCCTTAACTTAGAAACAAGAACTTTAATTTCTTTCCCAACAGGGTTAGGCACCAGTATTATGGCTAAAAACGCTAGAAACGCTACATTCTTATAAAACTCTTTTGACTTTAATATTTTCATTATTTACCTTATTTTCTTTTCACTATTAACTTTTTACCCTGAAATAAATTCAGGATCTGCTTTACCTCGCCGGTACTTTCGCTTTACCTCGCTGGTACTCTAATCCCCAAAGCTCGGTGATAAAATTCAGCTGTTACTCTGTGATATTATTCAGCATTTCATAGGCTAAGCCTAAACACAGTACCCGGTAAATCTCCTGACATCGATTTAGACTTTAGCCTTTTATCTTTTATCTTTCCTGCCTGACTGAGTCACGCAGGCAGGTATCTTTAGCCTTTTATCTTTCCTGCCTGACTGAGTCACGCAGGCAGGTATCTTTAATCTTTTATCTTTACCCTTTTATCTTTTATCTTTTATCTTTTATCTTTCCTGCCTGACTGAGTCACGCAGGCAGGTATCTTTAGCCTTTTATCTTTAAACTTAACCTACAGCCTCACTCAAAGCCTTATAAATTCTGTCATCAGTTATCATACAGCCTTCGGTTATCAACTGAAACATTTCCTCATTACGTTTTTCATCAAACTTTTTCTCCCCTTTATACAGCTCTATCCTTTCGTCCATAATATTTTCGAAAAGTTTTCTTATCCCGTCATTTGCCGTGAGGTCTATCTCCAATCCCTCGTTTATTTTCACAGAAATCATTCTGACCTTATTCTTCATAAAATAAAAGACCTTCAAATCTTTAGGACCGACATGCTCCAGATATTCGGCATTTCCCAAAGCATCTTCCCACACTATATCGCTGAACAAATCCAGTTGCTCTTCTGTCATCTTCGGATTGGTTTCAACTATCTTCTTCCATTCATCATTATCTATCTGCTGGCTTGCTAAAAACTCGGCAAATTTTTCATGAAAAATCTCAAATTGTTCTTTTGTTAACCTTGTATATTTCATAATTATGTTTGAGGTTTATTGTTTGTAGTTCAACTCATCATCGAACTCCAAAGCTGTCATCCGACAGGCAGGTAACTGCGTGCAAATAACGCAAAATTATTTTTCTTCGGAAACAGGCGGATCAAAATAAGGGTCATTCATATCCAGACTCTCCCAAAATGCAGATTCATACTCCAGAGACCCGTTTTCGAATGATTCCCTAAGAACGCTTTCAATAGCTAAATCCTGTTTATACTTGAATGGATTATATTCAGCCTTTAGCGAAAGGTTGAACATCTTCGCGGTAGTATTAGACCAAAATGCATTCCATCCGCTTTTATAATCTTTAATTATATTAAAAGCTGTTCTTCCTGATTGGCGGTAAAGAAGCTTTAGTAAAATTCGCCCTTCCGATTGTGTAAACTTTTTAAGAGTGGGTGCAAATTCTCCTTCGAGATAATCGTTTACTATTTTTATGTATTTTTTTTTGGCTGATTTACTTTTAATTCTCGACAGTCTGACATCCAACTGCTCTAATCTTTCCGCCGCTAAAATTGCGTATGGGTAAACTTTTTTTGTTCTCCTTCTTAAAATATAATACCTTTTTTTCTCCTCCCATGAATTAAATTCAGGTCTGTTAAACACCATTACTTCCTTCAGCATAAAAACCTGCATTTCCTCTAAATCATAATCCAAGCTAATTATTGGATTAGCAATTAAACTATCCGTTTGGGTAGAATCAACAGATATATTCTGAGCAGAAATAAATCCGCTCAAAAGAAGCAAAACTAATACTATAACATTCGATTTCTTTTCCAATTGCTCTCTAAGTTAATTTGAGTGACAAGCTTTTTACTTTTTAGCCTGGCCAAATAAGATGCAGCAAATATAATGCCCATTTTCTCTTCCTGACGATAGGATTCATCATATTTTTCAACTGAAAAATGATTTTTTATAAAATGCGTATCAAAATCCCCGCTTCTGAAAGCTTCATGCTTCATAACATATCTGCCAAATCCCAGCGTTGTTTTAGGTCCAACAACCTTATACTTCTGACATGCCTCAATCATTTTATCAATAGCTTCCTCTCTGTTACTACCATAGGTAATTAGCTTTGAAAGCATGGGATCATAATATATCGGAATTTTCATTCCTTCCTCATAACCGTCGTCAACTCTTATATTTTCTCCTTCAGGATGTTTATAATACCTCAACGCCCCAATATCGGGCAGGAAATTATTTCTTGGATCTTCAGCATAAACACGTAATTCTACTGCATGACCGTTTATTGAAAGATCATTTTGCAATATAGAAAGCTTTTCACCTCTGGCCACCTTTATTTGCTGCTCAACCAGATCAACTCCTGTAATGTACTCGGTTACCGGATGCTCTACCTGTAAACGGGTATTCATCTCCATGAAATAGAACTTTTTATTCTCATCGAGTAAAAACTCAACTGTTCCGGCTCCAACATAATTACAGGATTTAGCTACATCCACAGCAGCTTTTCCCATTTCTTCTCTCAGTTTATCATCCAATACCGAAGACGGTGCCTCTTCAATAACCTTTTGATGCCGGCGTTGAATAGAACACTCCCTGTCGAACAGGTGAATAATGTTTCCATGTTTATCGGCCAACACCTGAAATTCAATATGCCTTGGAGAGGTAATATATTTTTCTATAAACACTTCACCGTTTCCAAATGCTGATTTTGCCTCCGAAACTGCAAGCTTCATCTGTTCTTCAAATTCCTCCTTGTTTTCAACAATCCGCATCCCTTTTCCTCCTCCTCCTGCCGATGCCTTTATCAGAACCGGATATCCTATACTCTCACACAAAGCTTTTGCCTCATTTATATCCTTCACAGCCCCTTCAGTCCCCGGCAATAGAGGTATTCCATAATTCTCTACAGCTTCTTTTGCCCTCAGCTTGTCCCCCATCAAACGCATACTGCCCGATTCAGGACCTACAAATATGATACCGGATTGCTCCACCAATAACGCAAAATCAGCGTTTTCGGATAAAAAACCATAGCCGGGATGAATTGCATCAATCTTTTTATCCAAACACAACTCAATAATTCTCTCCTGATTTAAGTATGATTTGGCTGATGGCGACTCACCAATATAGTATGCTTCATCTGCATATTTAGTAAAAGGAGCATCTTTATCTGCCTTTGAATAAATAGCTACTGTTGTTATTCCCATTTTCTTCGCGGTCGACATTACCCTGATGGCAATCTCTCCCCTATTAGCGACAAGTAATCGTTTCATGAATATTTATTTAATTAATCCATCTATATTATTACTAAGGATTTATGAAAGTAAAAATTATTATTAAATTCAACTAATTTAGAGATGTATATATGTGGTAAAAAATAAAAAAACGTTTTCATAGTGTATGAAATACACTATATTTACGGCCATAAAAAATGAGGAAATGATTAAAGCACAACAAAAACTAAATAATGCTTTTTATGCATTATTGTCATTACCGGCCACTGCAATGGGATTTGCATTGTCTGTTCAAATTGCAGCCTTAAGCTGGATTTTATCTACAAAATACGGATTCGACATACACGAAGTGGGAATTGTATGGGCAGCTGGTCCCTTAGCGGGAATTATTGCCCAACCAATTGTAGGAGCAATTTCTGATAACGTTTGGTTTCTAAACGGACGAAGAAGACCATTTATTCTTATTGGTGGTTTTTTGGCTGCATTAATGCTTTTGGCTCTTCCAAACATTGATGTAATAGGCCACTCTTTAGGTTTTGACGGTGCTACCCTTGGAATTGCTATCGCTGTTGCTATTACCCTGGATTTATCGATCAATATTTCGTTTAATCCAACGAGATCAATAATTGCCGATGTAACACCCGAAGGTAACAAAAGAACCAACGGCTATACATGGATGCAAACAATATCAGGAACATTCGGAGTATTGGCATATGCGATCGGTGCTTATTTCAATAATTACTTTTTAATATATTTTGGGGTTATACTTGTGCTTTTATTCTCTCTGATCCCTCCGTTCTTTATCGAAGAGCCAAAAGAGATACAGAGCCACAACGATGTTACGGACAAAGAGAACACTAATACAAAAACTGATTACAAAGAAATATTTGAATCCATTTTACCCTTATTCGGATTCCTACTATATGGAGTTTATGTGATTATTAAACAACTTACTGACTTTAATGTTTCCGGAAACATAGTAGAATACTTTGCAATTGGTTTAACCGTCATTCTTGGATTGAAGATAATTACAGGCGGCAGGAATAATGAAAATGATAAAAATGAATTTCAAAAAATACTGCTTGCTCATGCTTTCACATGGTGGGGAGTACAAAGTATGTTTGTTTACATGTTTGCCTACGTAAAAAGTAATATTCTGGGACATAGCCCCGATGCCGAACTGGCAACCGAAGCAAACAACCAAATAGGAGTTGTAATATCAATTTCTTTTTTGGTCCTAAATCTTGTTGGTGCAATTTTACCCGCACTGGTATTAGGACCCTTAGCAAAAAAGTACAGTCGTGTGAAAGTACACATGATATCAATAGCAATAATGGCCATTGGCTACGCAGGAATACTTTTCTTTGGCGACGGGCATAAATTTATACTTTACGTAATGATGGCTGTAGTAGGTATTGGATGGGCATCAACCATATCTCTTCCTTTTGCAATTATGTCGGAAAGAGTAGATCAGGCTAAAATGGGACTTTTCATGGGCCTCTTTAATCTTTCAGTGGTTTTACCACAGCTTGTTGCAAGTTTTAAAATGGGAGAAATTGTAAAACATGCCGAAAATAAAAATGTACTGTTCATTATTACAACAGTTACATTGACAATTTCTGCTGTTTTATGGATTTTTGTAAAAGAACCACTATCTAAAAAAGCTGAAGCATAAATCTGGTATTTATCAAAAAAAAACGCTCTGAATCAGGCTTGATTTGGAGCGTTTTTTTTTTGATATTCATCCTATATTCTCAACTAATCATAAGCTCTATATACCTGTTTGTCTAAAATATAACAAAAACTATAGCTATCCGGAAAAATATACTACTTTTGCCGGCTGAAAAAATAAAATTTTAGATGGGAAATAATACTGCAAATCCGGCTCCGTTAGGACTGATAGGTTTCGGAATGACAACTGTGTTGTTAAATATTCATAACGCAGGAATTACTGCTCTTGACACAACGGTTATGGGTATGGGAATTTTTGTTGGTGGTCTGGCACAGGTTGTAGCCGGTATACTGGAAGAAAAGAAAGATAACACTTTTGGCTTGACAGCATTTACCTCTTACGGATTTTTCTGGCTTTCGCTTGTTGCTATCTGGGCATTACCGGTACTTGGAATCGGAGAAGGACCGACAAAAGAATCTATGGGATACTACCTGATCATGTGGGGAATCTTCACAGGAGGAATGTTTATCGCATCTTTAAAGCACAACAGAGCTACTCAGGTAATATTTGGAAGCTTAACACTACTGTTCTTCTTATTGGCAGCAGCTGATTTTACACATAGCACTACGATAAAAACTATCGCAGGATACGAAGGTATTTTCACAGGTCTGTCAGCTATTTATGCTTCATTAGGACAGGTAATCAATCAGGAATATAAAAAAGAAGTAGTTCCTCTGGGATAAACTATTTCTATATAAAAAAGATAATACGAGCTTAGCTTGTATTTATTTTGAATAATTATTGAACGCTAAAATGGTCAGCCTCTTTTGAGTCTGACCATTTTTTTATTACTTATTATTTTCTTAAAAAATTTGCCCTTATCACTATTGGCATGTGATCCGAAAAATAAAAAATACTGTTATTGGAAGAGTCAATCTTATAGGACAGTATTTCTATCCCGTTTTTAAAAAAGATGTAATCAATCATCACACCGTTTTCCGCATTAGAAATATCAAAACCTCTATAAGTTGTCGGTCTGTCGTAATCTAATTCACCTGCTTTTGTATAACTGTCCATTACCCTCAATGAAAACTCAGGATCTACAAAATACTGATAACTGCAACCTTCAATAGTTGAATTAAAATCGCCACCAATAAATACAGCTGAATTTTTTACTACTTCGTTTACTTTTTTCAACAATAATTCACTGCTCATTTTTACAGCTACTTCCCCTTTATGATCAAAGTGTGTATTGAAATAAAAAAATTGTTTGCCGGCAGACTCAAACTCAGCCCATGTAACTACCCTTTTACAACATGCATCCCAGCCTAATGATGGCTTATCAGGTGTTTCCGAAAGCCAAAACATACCGGAATCAAGCAATTTCACCCTGGTAGTATCAAAAAGAATCGGAACAAACTCCCCCGCTTCCTTTCCGTCATCTCGCCCCCGGCCTACATACGAATATTTTGTATTGTCTACTAAATATTTAAGCTGATGTACCAATGCCTCCTGAATACCCAATACCTCCGGATTATTCTTTTTTATTACAGCCAGTACATCATCGCGCCTGTTGAACCAAACATTTACTCCATCCTCCTCATTATCGTATCTTATATTATAGCTCATCAACGTAATCTCCTGGGAAATTATAATACCCGGCAAAAAAACTATCAGCATTAAAATAATTAGATTACGCATAGCTATTGTATGTAATTATTCCAGGTTAAGTTCTATTCCTTAAACAAAATAACAGCCGACACACCGGGAATATCAGCCTTCCCTTTTGAATAAATATTTTCATTTTCAGAACCATCCAACAATACCTTATCTCCATCTAAAGCCAGTTTCCAACCTTCTCCAACTTCAATATTTTTTATTTCTTTAGAAACGTTTAAAATTACTTTTATCTGTTTCCATTTGTCATTTACAGCTTCACCGTTTATTGTATATGAAATTACTTCCTTGTCATCGTTGTTGTCGAACTTCAAATTTTTCTGGATCAACTCCGATGATGTCATCTTAAAGGCAGGATGATCATTTCTCAATTTGATAAGACCTTTGTAATAATTAACAAGCTCCGAATTTTTTGTCTTCAACGACCAGTCAATCTTATTAATACTGTCATGCGATTCGTAAGAGTTCTCAACTCCCTGCTTTGTCCTTCCCATTTCAACTCCGGCATGTAAAAACGGAATTCCCTGAGAGGTTAAAACAATAGTATTCGACAGTTTAGACATCTTAATTATTTCTTCTTCAGAAGCCTCTTTATTAGAAGCTTTCAACTTATCGTAAAGAGTATGGTTATCATGACAGGAAACGTAACTTATTGTTTGTAATGGTGATTTAGAATATGCTTCTTTCACATAATCAACTTTCGAATAATCTAAATCGGGATGTTGAGTAGAAGCTATTATTCCAAACCTCACATCTTCTCTTTTTTCAAGGTTACCGCTAACATAGCCCTTACTTTCGTGATTGTTCCAGCTTCCTTTTATTCCATCCCTGATGTCGTCAGAGAAAACAGCAATAGTAGTCAGTTTTGATGCATTGGCTTTTATAGCTCTATCTGCAACCGGCAGGGGCGAATCTCCTGCAGTCCAGCCCTCTCCGTATACAAAAATACTTGAATCTACCTCCTTCACAGCCTTATCAATATCGTTCATTGTTTCTATATCGTGAATACCCATCAGGTCAAACCTAAATCCGTCAAGATGATACTCCTCAGCCCAGTATACTACAGACTCAACAATAAACTTTCTCATCATCTCACGGTCCGAAGCAGTTTCATTTCCACATGCCGAAGCATCACTGTATTTTCCGTCTTTCCACTGACGATAATAATACCCCGGTACAAGCTGATCGAAATTTGATTCATGAGTATATCCGGTATGATTGTAAACTACATCCAGAACCACACGTAAACCGGCTTCATGAAAAGCCTTAACCATTTCCTTAAACTCTTTCACCCTAACCTTCCCGTCATAAGGATTTGTAGAAAACGATCCCTCAGGAACATTGTAATTCTGTGGATCATAGCCCCAATTATACTTATTCAACTCCGGTTTGGTTTCATCGATAGATCTGAAGTCGAATGCAGGTAGTATATGCACATGTGTAACTCCCATTTCTTTAATATGGTCTATCCCCGTACTTAATCCGTCTCCGTTTTTTGTGCCGAATTCCGAAAGTCCTGTAAACTTACCTTTGTTACTTATCCCCGAACTCTCATCAATCGACATATCGCGAACCTGAATTTCATAAAGAATAATATCCTCAACTCCATTTAATTCAGGACGTTTATCTTCGTCCCAGCCTTCCGGATCAGTATCCCTAAGGTCAATAACCATTCCCCGTTTACCATTCACTCCTACGGCTTTGGCATAGGGATCAGCCTCTTCGGAATTCCACTTTCCGTCGCCTTTTATTTGAAAAGTATAATACTTATTTTTAATATCATCTTTTATATCAGTTGTCCAAACACCTTTGTCGGCTTTTTCCAACGAAATTTCATCTGTGGAACTTCCTCCAATGCTTTCATCATACAACCTGATAACAACTTCTTCAGCATTGGGAGACCAAAGCTTGAAAGTTGTTTTTTCTTTCGAGTAAATTACTCCTAAATCTTTCCCTTCATAAACAGGGTACGATTCATAACTACTATATTCCTCTTTTTTTTCCTCTGAACAGGCTATTACTGATATCATAACACTAAACAGTATCAATATTTTAAAAAAACTTCTAATTATATAAAAATTCATAATCTAAATTTATATTCTGTTATTTAGTTTTCAATTCCCAAAAGTAAAAATTATTACTCTAAACTGGTACTATCTTAACCCCGTAATTTTGAATTCAAAACCTCCTCAACCGAATCGTTATAATGCTCTATTGTTTGAGCTTTTTTTATTCTTTTATAGCTCTTTCGCTGATCTTCAAACAAAAAGGACAAATATTCCCACTGTGATTTCATCGTAACAAGTAAATGAGATGCCTGCAAACTGTCTCTATAACTTTGAAATAATTCACTGTGAAAATTTGTTATTATTTTTTTCTTCTCAACATCATTGAAATTCCGCCCTTTAATCTCCGCAGCCAAAAATGGATTCATCAACAATCCTCGCCCGATCATAAAATCATCTTGTTTTCCGCCAAACACTTTATTTAACTTATCTATTTCCTCTACACTCGTAATATCTCCGTTATAAATCAACTTATGCCTGGATTTTTCAATCAGAGGTACAAATTTCAGTGGATCCGCCTTTCCTTTATAAAGCTGTTTGGCAATTCGCGTATGTACTGTAAGTTCTTTTATTTCGAAATCGTTTAAAACTTCTATCAGTTTATATATTTCATTTTCATCGCTTAAACCAAGCCTGCATTTAACAGATAAGCCAACAGTTAATTTGGGAAATACTTTTTCCAGTATATCTCTAACTTCATCAGGTTTAGCTACCAAAGCAGAACCAAACCCTCTTTTGGTAACCATCGGGTACGGACAACCCAAATTCCAGTTAAGCTCTTTATAGCCCCATTCCTCAATTTGCTTTGCCACATCGATAAAAATATCAGCATTACTCCCCAGTACCTGTGGCACAAATGGAATATCTATATTGTTCTCCGGTAATAAATCTCTAAATGAAGACTTTTTAAAATCCTTGTTTTTTTCGAAACGCAAATAAGGGGAGTAGTATTTATCAACCCCTCCAAAATATTTTTTATGTAATCGTCGGTATGTATGATTTGTAAACCCCTGTAAAGGTCCAAAATGGATTTTATACATTCTTTCTGTTTTGTTACAAAAATACGAAGACTTAATTCTTTATAGCAAATAACTTTTTATTATAAGACCTCTCCTTTTAGATTAATTATACTTAATTTCGCTTATTTATAAACATTCTAAAATGAAGAATAAATTCAGTAAAATATTCGAAACCCGATGGAGCGATTTCGATGCAAACCACCATATGCGACATACAGTGTATAATGACTGTGCTGCACAATTACGTCTCGATCTTTTAGTTGAAAGTAATTTCGACATGAAAAGAATAACAAAATTAGGACTGGGGCCGGTTTTACTTAGGGAAGAAACAAAATTTATTAAAGAGGTTCATATAGGTGAAAACATAAGAGTTCATGTTGAAGTAATCGGACTTTCCGAAAGTGGTCACAGATGGAACATGCTACATCATATCTATAAAAATGAAGATACTTTAGTAGCAATAATAACAGTTGAAGGAGCATGGATCGATATAAAGCGAAGAAAACTGACTGCTCCACCGGAAGAATTAAACAAATACTTCCTGGAAAAATTCAAATCCGATGATTTTAAATGGATAGAAAATAAGTTAAAATCTTAAGATCTGTTAAAAAGCCCATTTTCCACATTACAATTAATAACCTACAAACCGATACATTATGTTTAGAAAAATACTTTTATCTGTATTTATCATTTGGAGCTCCCTATCATTTGCACAGAGTTTAAAAGTGAAAGTAATTGATAAAGTCAGCAGAGAACCAATTTCTTATGCTGATGTGTTTTTTTACGAGTCTAAAACAGGAACATCAACCGATGAAGAAGGATATTTTCACGCACAGGATTTTGCTTCGCATCAATTAAAAGTCCTAATTTCGTTTATAGGTTACAAAACACTGTCAACAACTATCTACACATCCGAAGACGACATAGTTTTAGAGATGGAAAAAAGTCATATAACCTTAGAAGACGTGATTGTAGCTGTTCCGGGTGGAAAACTACAAAGTGAAAACATTGTGGCTATCGAAAATCGCAAGCTAAATGAACTTTACACATCTTCGCCTATAAATTTAAGCGGAGCAATTGCAGAAATTCCGGGAGTTGATCAAATTTCGGTTGGTGCCAGTGTAGGTAAACCGATAATCAGGGGACTTACAGGAAACAGGATACTTACATATTCGCAGGGTATAAGAGTTGAAAATCAACAATGGGGTGCCGATCACGGTTTGGGAATAAGCGATATTGGAATAGAGTCAGTTGAAGTTATTAAAGGGCCTGCATCACTACTTTACGGCTCTGACGCATTAGCAGGTGTTATATACTTTGTTGATGAACGCTATGCAAAACAAAATAGCATTGAAGGTTCTGCTCAAACAAAATATTTTTTCAACAATAAACAAACCCAAAATCAGCTTGGCTTAAAAATTAATAAAGGTAAATTCAGTCTCAATGCTTTTGGAGGATTAAACAAAGCAAGTGATTATAAATTACCCTCTAATGAGAACGTATATAATACTCGTTTCGAAGACCAAAATCTAAAGCTCTCTCTGGGCTATGCCGGCAAAAGTTGGATTTCCAACCTCAGATATTCATACTTCGAAAACTCGTATGGAATTGCGCAAGACTCTATTTATGATGGAAATAGTATTAATAAAATAGAAATTCCTTTCGTAAGCCTAACAACTAACAGCCTGAGTTTCGACAATACTGTTTTTACGGGTGATTCAAAATTAAATTTGATTTTAGGATACTCAAACGATGTACGTAAAGCCCATAAAGTTGACTTCAACAATGCGAATATAAATATGGGACTGGAAACATTTACTTATAATTTAAAATGGTATTCAACTAAAATAAACAATAAATTTTCAATCATTTTGGGCTCTCAGGGAATGCATCAAAGCAACAAAAATTCCGGATTGGGAATGGTTATACCAGATTATGTAACAAGAGACATAGGGCTATTCTCGCTGGTAAATTATAGCAGTGGAAATTTTGACATTCAGGGCGGATTAAGAGCAGATTACAGGTTGATTAATTCTGAAGAAAAGAAAGTTGGGGACTTTGTGAAGTTTCCCGAATTTACAAATGACTACAAAAGCATTAACTACTCTATAGGTTCGGTATATAAATTAAATAAAGCATATATCAGAGCTAATTTATCTTCAGGTTTTAGAGCTCCAAACTCTGCCGAATTACTTTCCAATGGTAGCTTAGGAAGTGTTAACAGATACGTAAAAGGAAATCAAAATCTGGTCAGTGAATTCTCCAATCAGTTCGATATAGGATTAAATTATACAAACGACCACTTAAACTTTTCGGTAAATCCATTTTTCAACAACATAAACAACTACATATTCCTGGCTCCAAAAGGTGAGTTAATTAACAATATTCCGGTTTACGAATACAAACAAAAAGATGCGATACTATACGGTGGCGAAATGGGAATTCACATTCACCCTCATGGAGTGCACTGGCTACATATTCGCAGTGATATTTCAACGGTATTTGCAGAAGACAAAAATGGCAACCCGCTGCCACTTATTCCGGCTACAAGGATAAACAACACCTTAAAAGTAATGCTTTCCAAAGGGGATGTTTTCAGAATAAAAAATATTTTCATTCAGGACATCTACAAGTTTGACCAAAACAGAATAGGGCAGTTCGAAACAGAAACCCAAAGTTACAACCTCATTAATGCAGGTGCAGAATTAGAAATAAGGTTAAAAAATTACTCCTTCTTAATCGATACAGGAGTTAAAAACCTCTTGAACACTAAGTATATCGACCACCTTTCGAGGTTGAAATATATGGATATTGAAGGACAGGGAATCAATTTTTATATGGGCATTAAATTCAATATAGAAACACGGTTAAATACAACAAAATAACCAACATTTATGTTTTAACATATTGCTCCTTAATTTAAAATAATATAACTACTTTTGCACAAATTTTTTTAGGTTAAAATAATTTATATTCAGATGAGTTCATCAGTAAGTAAACGATATGCACAAAGGGGTGTTTCTGCTTCGAAAGAAGATGTACACAATGCTATAAAAAATGTTGACAAGGGACTATTCCCTCAGGCATTTTGTAAAATTGTTCCGGATCACCTTACGGGTGATGAAGACTACTGTCTGGTTATGCATGCTGATGGAGCCGGCACAAAATCCTCACTTGCATACATGTACTGGAAAGAAACCGGTGATATTTCGGTTTGGAAAGGAATTGCCCAGGACGCATTGATCATGAATGTAGATGATCTTCTCTGTGTTGGAGCTACTGACAACATAATGCTATCTTCAACTATAGGAAGAAATAAAAACCTTATTCCGGGAGAAGTAATTTCTGAAATAATTAACGGAACCGAAGAGCTATTAGCCGATCTGAAAGAACACGGTGTTAGTATTTACTCTACGGGCGGGGAAACTGCCGATGTAGGCGATCTGGTTCGTACAATAATTGTAGATTCAACAGTTACAGCCCGAATGAAAAGAAGCGATGTAATTTCTAATCACAACATACAGGGTGGCGATGTTATTGTTGGATTATCATCATCGGGACAGGCTACTTACGAAAAAGAATACAACGGTGGCATGGGAAGTAATGGATTAACATCTGCCAGACACGATGTGTTTGATAAGTATTTAGCAGAAAAATTTCCTGAAAGTTTCGACTCAGCCGTACCGGAAGAATTAGTTTACTCAGGAAAAGTAAAATTAACTGATAATGTTGACGGATCGCCGATTGATGCCGGAAAATTAGTTTTATCGCCAACCAGAACCTACGCTCCTGTAATCAAAAAAATTCTTGAAAAACACAGAAGTGAAATTAACGGAATGGTTCACAATAGTGGTGGTGCACAAACAAAAGTTCTTCACTTTGTTAATGACGTTCACGTTATCAAAGACAACATGTTCGATGTTCCTCCATTATTCAAATTAATACAAGAACAATCAGGAACCGACTGGAAAGAAATGTATCAGGTGTTTAATATGGGACACAGAATGGAAATTTATGTTCCGGCAGAATTAGCTCAAAGTATTATAGAAATATCTGAAAGTTTCAATATCGAAGCCAAAATAGTAGGTAAGGTTGAAACTCATAAAGGCAAGAAATTGACTATCAAATCAGAATTTGGTACTTTCGAATATTAATAAATTGTTTGAGGTTTGAAGTTTGCATCTGCCTGTCGGCAGATTTGTTTGAGGTTAACTTTAACCTTTATAAAACCTCAAACACCAAACACCAAACACCAAACACCAAACACAAGACAATGGCATTAATAGATCAATTACATCATATAAAAACCCGTTTCGACGAGGTTGCAGACTTAATTATCCAACCGGATATTATTTCTGATCAAAAAAGATATGTTCAGCTAAATAAAGAATACAAAGACCTTGAAGTTGTTGTTGAGGCTTACAACAAATACAAAAGCCTACTTGACAACATCGAGGAAGCAAAAGAAATTATTGCCGATGGCAGTGATGCCGAAATGGTAGAAATGGCGAAGATGGAGTTGGAGGAAGCACAAGAACAAATTCCTTCTATAGAAGAGAATATCCGCTTTTTGTTGATCCCAAAAGACCCTGAAGACAGTAAAAACGTTGTAGTAGAAGTTAGAGCAGGAGCAGGTGGCGATGAAGCAAGTATATTTGCAGGAGACCTATATCGTATGTATACAAAATATTGTGACTCCAGAGGCTGGAAGGTCGATATTGTAGACTACAATGAAGGAACGTCTGGAGGTTTCAAAGAAATGATCTTCAACGTAGCAGGAAACGATGTTTATGGAACCATGAAATATGAGGCAGGTGTACACCGTGTACAACGAGTTCCACAAACCGAAACTCAAGGACGTGTACATACATCGGCAGCAACAGTAATGGTTAGTCCTGAAGCTGAAGAATTTGATGTAGAAATAAACATGAATGAAGTTCGTAAAGACTTCTTCTGTTCGTCAGGTCCGGGTGGGCAATCGGTAAACACCACATATTCGGCTGTTCGTCTTACTCACGAACCTACCGGTATTGTAGCACAATGTCAGGATCAGAAATCGCAACACAAGAACCTTGAAAAGGCATTAAAAGTACTTCGTTCCCGTCTATACGAAATGGAGCTTGCCAAAAGAAATGAAGCAGACTCTGAACGTCGTGCATCAATGGTGTCTTCCGGTGACAGATCTGCAAAGATCAGAACATACAACTACCCTCAGGGACGTGTAACTGATCACCGTATAAACCTGACTCTTTACAGTCTGAACGATATTATAAATGGTGATATCCAAAAAATAATCGACGAACTTACAATTGCTGATAATACTGCTAAACTTAAGGCAGGAGAAGAACTTTAAAATCTGTTTGAAGTTTGAGGTTTGATGTTGTCAACCACAAACCTCAAACTTCAAACACCAAACAATATGAACAGAAAACAACTAGTATCGGAAATAAAAAGAAAGAAATCATTTTTGTGTATTGGTTTAGATACTGATGTTACAAAAATACCTAAACACTTATTAAGTGAGGAGGATCCAATTTTCGCCTTTAATAAAGAAATTATCGATGCTACACATGATTTAGCCGTTGCCTACAAACCCAATACAGCTTTTTATGAAGCACATGGTGTAAAAGGATGGATTTCTCTTGAAAAAACAATAAACTATATTAACGAGAATTACCCCGAAATCTTCACTATCGCCGATGCAAAACGTGGAGATATTGGAAACACCTCAAAAATGTATGCTAAAGCTTTTTTAGAAGACCTGGATTTTGACTCCGTAACTGTAGCACCATACATGGGAAGTGATTCTGTTAAACCTTTTTTGGAGTTTAAAAACAAATGGGTAATCCTACTTGGCTTAACCTCAAATCAGGGAGCATTCGACTTTCAGTTCATAAAAGACTCTGAAGGAAAAGAATTGAATCAACACGTGATGGAAAAAGCATCTGAATGGGCAAACGATGAACAGTTAATGTTTGTTGTAGGTGCTACAAAAGCAGAATACTTATCTGAAATTAGAAAAACTATTCCGAAGCATTTTTTACTTGTTCCCGGAGTTGGTGCACAGGGCGGCAGTCTGTCTGATGTAGTCAAATTCGGTAAAAACGAAGATGTAGGGTTACTTATAAACTCATCAAGAGGCATAATTTACGCTGATAAAACCGAAAACTTCGCATCGACCGCAAGAATGAAAGCCTCTGATATTCAAAGAGAAATGGAACAATATCTCTAAGATTTTATTTCTCAATAAATTAAAAAATTTATCCAAGCCTGATACATACTTGTTTCAGGCTTTTTTTATTCTAAAAAAGGTATTTTTGTTTTCAACAATCAACATTTCAAACCTTTATGAATAAACTACTGCTATCCACTACTCTGCTAACTTTATTTAACCTCAATATATTTTCTCAAAATATTATAGTTGAAACAGGAGGAAGTGTTAACGCTTCTTTAATGGGAGGATCTAATTTAGGTATGATTCCGGGTGCAGGAGGAAAGATTGTAAACAGAATAAATTTTACAGAAACAAAATTTGTATTAAAAAACAGCGCAGGAATAACTACCTATGGGCAAAAACCTGTTAAGAGCGAGTACAAAAACAAAGCTTACGATTACCATTGGATGCTAGACGCTATGCTAGAATATAATTTCTTTGAGTTTGGCGGAATACGCTATAATAGATCAACGAGTTTTACTCCCTACGTAGGGGCAGGGGTTAACACTATCTACAGAAGTACTAAAGACTATGGCAGCAGAGCTGGAAGCGATGGATTATACCTTACACTTAAAAGCAGTCTGGGTTTGAAATACAGAGTAAACGAAACTCTTATAATTAACCTTGAAGGATATTTAGAATGGGATTTTAGCGATAAGCTGGACAATGACAACCTCAGACACACTCTGGAAATCCCGTCCGACACTCCAGAACTATTGCGATATGACCATTCGGTACACTTCTCAATAGGCTTCACCTATATTATAGACAGAAGAACAAAAATGAACAAGCACAATCTCCCATGGAGTGACAATCTATAGAACACACTTACATTCAATCAATTAAAGACCAAATACACTTATTTTTTAGAGAAAAATCATTAAATTTATATAATAACTAATGAGACAAACTCTTAAACATGAATAAAGTATTAACTTTTATTCCTATTTTTCTACTGTTTACCTTTAATTCATATGCTCAAAATAACATTGTCATTGAATCAGGGTTTAGCGGAAATTTCTCAATTATGGGCACCTCAAGCCTGGGGGTCATTCCGGGCGGTGGTGGAAAAATAGATAACAGAATTAACTTTGCAGGTTCAAAGTTTGTCTTAAAAAACTCTTTTGGACTTACTACATACGGTAGAAAACCTCTGGATGGAGAAAAAGAAATAAATAAGGCCCTCGATTACCACTGGATGCTTGATGCTATGGCCGAATACAATTTTTTGAGGTTTGGCCAACTACATTACCACAGTATAAGACACTGGACCCCATACATTGGAGGAGGAATAAATACAATTTTAAGATTTACCGGAGATTACGCCAATAGAAAAGCCAGCAGAGGTATTTATTTCACAATAAAAGGCAGCCTTGGGATAAAATACCGGATTAACGAATTTTTTGTAATGAATGTTGAAGGATATTTAGAGTATGATTTTAGTGATATGCTGGATAACAAGAACCGTAACATTGAAGAGCACCCTTCAGTATATCCGGATTTTCTCAGATATGATCATACTGCGCATTTCTTAATCGGGATTACCTATGTAATTCATAAAAGAGTCAGATACCCCAGACTTCCCTGGAGCGATAATTTATTCAAAAAAAATAAGAGGCCTTTTTAGACCTCTTATTATTTCTACTTTTTCCTAAAGTAAATCTGTATCGGAACTCCGGTAAAATCAAAATTCTCCCTAAGCTGGTTTTCTACATACCTCTTATAAGGATCTTTAATATACTGTGGTAAGTTCGCAAAAAATGCAAACTGAGGAGTATATGTCGGCAGTTGGGTACAGAATTTAATCTTTACAAATTTACCTTTAATTCCCGGTGGCGGATTATCCTGAACTATTTCCAGCATAACTTCATTAAATTTGCTGGTAGCTATTCTTTTCTTTCTGTTTTCGTGTACTTCCATTGCTGTTTCAACAGCTTTAAACACACGCTGCTTTGTTAAAGCTGACACAAAAACTATTGGATAATCTGTGAAAGGTGCAGTACGTGCACGAATTGCAGCTTCGTACTTCTTAGGTGTATTACTATCTTTATCCTCGACTAAATCCCACTTATTCACCAATACAACAATTCCTTTCTTATTTTTCTCAGCCAGGTGGAAAATACTTAAATCCTGCGATTCAATTCCACGTGTAGCATCAATCATCATCAAACAAACATCGGCGTTTTCTATAGCCCTAATAGATCGCATCACCGAGTAAAATTCCAGATCTTCATGAACCTTACTTTTCTTCCTGAGTCCGGCAGTATCGACAAGAGTGAATTCCTGACCATATCTGTTATAATTCGAATCAAGAGAATCGCGTGTAGTTCCGGCTATATCCGTAACAATATTTCGCTCCTCACCAAGTAAAACATTAATAAGAGATGACTTCCCTGCATTTGGTCGACCTATCACGGCAAAACGGGGCAATTCATTCTCATCTTTCTCTTCTTCCGGTTCAAAAGATTCCACAACTGCATCCAACAAATCTCCTGTTCCACTTCCACTAATTGCGGCTACTGAATAATATTCGCCAAGTCCTAAAGAATAAAACTCTACGGCATCGGCATGCCTTGATGAATTATCAACTTTGTTAACCATTAAAAAAACCGGCTTCTTTGACTTTCGCAACAAGTTCGCCACCTCCATATCCATAGAAGTTACTCCTGCTTCGACATCTACAACAAAAATTATAGCATTAGCTTCATCTACAGCCAGGTCTACCTGCTTTCTTATTTCTGCCTCGAAAATATCATCCGAACCAACAATATAACCTCCGGTATCGATTATTGAAAATTCTTTTCCGTTCCACTCCGATTTACCATAATGACGGTCGCGGGTAACTCCGCTAACCGAATCAACTATCGCTTGTCTGCGCTGTGTCAGTCTATTGAAAAGCGTTGATTTTCCAACATTTGGTCTTCCTACTATCGCAACTATATTTCCCATTACAACTATTTTTTTTCGTCTCCCGACGTATTAATATTTATCTAGCTTTAGCTATTACACAAATTATTTAAGAATTGTACCCGTATTTTTTAAGTTGACGGTCATTACTTCTCCAATTTTTATCAATTTTCACAACCAATTCGATATGAACATGCTTTTCGAAGAATTTTTGAAGATCTTTTCGCGCTTCGGTTCCAACTCTTTTAAGCATATTTCCCTTATGTCCGATAAGAATCCCTTTCTGGGTTTCCCGTTCAACATAAATGACTGTTCTCATCCTGATAATTTTCTCCTCCTCAAAAAACTCTTCTGTTACAACTTCTACAGCATAGGGTATTTCTTTCTTATAATGCATAAGAATTTTCTCCCTTACTATTTCATTAACAAAAAACTTCTCCGGCTTATCGGTTAATTGATCTTTGGGATAAAATGCAGGTGACTCAGGTAAAAGCTCCAATATTTTATTGAATACAACATCAACATTAAAACCTTCCTTAGCAGATATAGGTAATACCATTGCATTTGAAACTTTCTCTTTCCAATAAGATATTTTTTCTTCTACACTATCCTGTTCTGCAGTATCAATCTTGTTAACCAATAATAATACCGGAACTTCAGCATTTCTAATTTTATTAAAAAATGCTTCATCCTTCAGCTCCTTTTCTCCAATTTCTACCATATACACAAGTATATCGGCATCTTGAAATGCAGACTTAACAAAGTCCATCATAGACTCCTGTAAACCATATGCAGGTTTAATAATCCCGGGTGTATCGGAAAACAATATTTGGAAATCGTCACCATTAAGAATACCGAGTATTCTATGACGTGTGGTTTGAGCTTTTGAAGTAATAATTGAAAGCTTCTCACCAACCAAAGCATTCATCAATGTAGATTTTCCTACATTCGGGTTTCCGATAATATTCACATAACCAGCCCTGTGCTTCATATTCTATCTATTTTAAAATAATAGTTAGCTAATACCAATATAAAATTGGTATAAATTTACAACAAATAAATAACGCTATAATTTTGAAATACAAAAAAAGGCTGAAAATCAGCCTTTTGAATTTCTTAGTAGCGGGGACTGGACTCGAACCAGCGACCTTCGGGTTATGAGCCCGACGAGCTACCTACTGCTCTACCCCGCGATGTATCTTCTGTTGTTTGAGGCTTAACTGTTTAGAGCTTGAGCTTAACAACACCAAACTTCAAACAATTTAACTTTAAACAATTCTAGTAGCGGGGACTGGACTCGAACCAGCGACCTTCGGGTTATGAGCCCGACGAGCTACCTACTGCTCTACCCCGCGATATACCTTATGATTGTTTATCCGTTTACAAGATTAATTGTTTATCTATTTCCTTAAATAATTAAAGACAAAAACGAATAAAAACTTAGTAGCGGGGACTGGACTCGAACCAGCGACCTTCGGGTTATGAGCCCGACGAGCTACCTACTGCTCTACCCCGCGATATTTGCGACTGCAAAGGTAATAATATTTTCATTACATCCTAATATAAAATAAAAAAGTCGCTACATCTCTGTAGCGACCATAAAATATATGATTTGAAAAGCTTTTAGAATCTAATTCCTCTTCGCATTAAATTCCAGTATAAGAAAGATAATCCGTAACGCTTCATCATCCACATTACCCATCTTTCTTTTGCTGTAAGCCAGTTAGGTAACATTGGATCTGTCATACGAACACCGTCATAACCAAATTCGGCCAAAAGCATAGTATGATAAGATGTTACAAGAGGACAAGATGCATATCCCGAATATTTCATATCAGAGATAGGCTTGCCATTTACCAGGTTAACAATATTAGTCACAACAACAGGTGCTTGTTTACGTATACCTGCTCCTGTACGGGCTGTCGGTAAATCGGTAACATCACCTACTCCAAATACATTTGGATAACGCTTGTGCTGTAATGAATATTGATCAATTTCCATCCAGCCTTTGTTTGGTCCTTCCTGATTAGCCAATTTTGTCTTTTGAAACCAACGAGGAGCCGACATAGGAGGAGCTAAGTGAAGCATATCGTAATTTATTACATAACGAGCTCCAACATGCTTCTCATCTAACTTGTGGTTTGCTTCTTCAACTTCATATTGTTCACCTTCTTCATCCCATACATAGCCAATACATCCCGCAGCATTACGCTCATCATTCACTACATAATTAGAAACCCCATGAACACTTGGTAATTCAAGACGTTCGTAATGTGCTTCTTTTTTCTCCCCGTCAACCTTAACTAACTTATATCCATATCGCTGAGCAATATCATACTTTTCGTTAGCTATCCTTTTCAATTCCGTCTTAAATGGCTCAACACCAAATATCATTGTACCGGGAGTAGCAAATACTAAATGTGTTTCTTTATCTAAATTATGCTTTCTCATGTAATCAGCAGTAAGATACATGATTTTTTGCGGAGCTCCCGGACATTTAATCGGAGTCGCTGCCTGAGTAAACAAACCAACTCCCTTTTTAAACTTTTGTAATACTTCCCAAGTGTAATCAGGATCAATATAATTTGAACAAACTCCATTTTTCCCCATTGCATCCTCTAAACCTTCAATAAGGTCAAGTCTCATTTCAATACCCGGAGAAACAACTAAATACTCATACTCAATTGTATCCCCGTTTTTTAATGTAATAATATTTTTATCAGGATCTATATCTACAACATAATCCTTAATGCGTTTAGCTTTTGAAGGAAGAATTTCATCCATCGGTCGGGCAGTATGAGACTTAGGAACTACTCCTGCCCCAACTAATGTCCATTCAGGTTGATAATAGTGTGTATCGGAAGGCTCAATTATTGCCACATCGAAGTCTTTTCCTCCGTAACGAAATAATTGAGAAGCGGTCATCATTGTACCAGTACCTCCTCCAATAAAAACAATTTGATGCTTTGTTGAACTCATTTTAGAATATATTTAATAATCTTTATATATAATTGTGTTGACATAACAAAAGAATGACATATTGACCGGTAAAACGATGATCTACGTCATGTTTTGCTAATTTATCATAAACAAATCATCTATCCAAATTATCAAGTTCATTTTCCAGGTTCTCCCAATTCCCTAACAAATCATCGAGTTTTGACTTATCACTTTCATAGGTTTCAAACTTACCATCCTGGCTAACAATTCTTTCATAACCACCTGGCTCCGAAAGCTCTTTATCGAAAACAGCAATTTTCTCCTCTAATTCAGCAATCTTCTTTTCTAAATTATTAATTTGATTTTTTATACGTTTAATCTTCTTTTCATTTTCCCGATTATTCTTCCACTCAAATTTATTTTTTGATTTGCCGACATTTTCAGGGTTATGAACAACTTCATCATCTTTTAACTCCAAAAGTCGCATATCTTCGATCTTTTTTTGATCCAAAAAGAAATTAATATCGCCTAAATGTTCTTTTATCACACCATCCCTAAACTCATACACTACATCCGAAAGCCCCTGTAGAAAATCTCTATCATGCGAAACCAATATCAAAGTTCCGGTATATCTTCGCAATGCTTCTTTTAAAACCTCTTTAGAGTTGATATCCAAATGGTTAGTAGGCTCATCAAGAATAAGTACATTATGAGGTTTTAACAATAACTTAGCCAGAGACAACCTACCTCTTTCACCCCCTGACAAAACTTTCACTTTCTTATCTACATCCTCTCCCTTAAATAAAAATGCACCTAAAATATCTCTAACCTTAGTTCTGCTTCTCTCATCTGCAGCATCTTCGAGAGTCTGTAGAACAGTGATATTATCATCAAAAAGACCGGACTGATTTTGAGCAAAATATCCTATATCAACATTGTGACCTATTTTTAATTCACCGTCAAAATCCAATTCACCAGTAATCATTCTGGCCAAAGTTGTTTTACCCTGTCCATTTTGCCCGACAAATGCAATTTTTGATCCTCTTTCAATCATAAATTCCAGATTAGAAAGAACGTTTTTTTCACCGTATGACTTTGACAAATTATTTGCTTCACAAACAATCTTTCCGGATTGAACTCCCGTTTCGAACTTGAGATTCATTGTTTGATTCTCAAAGCCTTCTACTTCGATCCTTTCCATTTTGTCTAACTTCTTTATCAAAGACTGTGCAAATGCCGCTTTAGAAGCTTTATATCTAAATTTTTCTATGAGCTCTTCAGTATGCTTTATTTCTTTATCCTGATTTTGTTTTGATTGAAGTTGTTTCTCATAACGTTCTTCACGAAGTATCAAATACTGTGAATAGGATGATTTATAATCAAATATCTTGCCTAATGAAATCTCAATTGTACGATTACAAACGTTGTCCAAAAACATTTTATCATGCGACACCAGCACCACAGACCCTTTGTAATTTTTTAAAAATGTTTCAAGCCATATTATAGACTCTATGTCGAGGTGGTTAGTTGGCTCATCGAGCAATAAAACATCTGGTTTACTAAGTAAGAGCTTCGCAAGTTCGATACGCATTCTCCAACCTCCTGAAAATTCATTAGACTGCCTGTCAAAATCTTCCTTTACAAAACCCAAACCTTTTAAAACCTTCTCGATGTCGCCCTGAATTTGATGACCTCCCAAAAGCTCAATTTTATCATTCAGATCGTTAAGATCATGAATAAGATCCATATATGAATCACTCTCATAATCGCTACGCTCTTCCAACTGCTTATTAATTACAGCTATTTTCTCCTCTACTGCATTGAGCTCTGCAAAAGCTTTTTCTGCCTCTTCCTTTACTGTAAATCCGTCAACAAAATCAATATCCTGCTCTAAATATCCAACTCTCACATCTCTAATTACAACCACATTTCCTTTAGTAGGTTCCTGCTTTTTAGAAATAATCTTTAGCAAAGTTGATTTACCGGCTCCATTTCTACCAACAAGTCCTATTCTATTACCTTTGTCAATTGTGAAATTAATTGAATCGAACAAAGGTCTTCCTACAAATTCAACAGTGAGATTATTTACTGATACCATGTTATAAATTTTGAAATATTCTGCAAAAATGGTGTTTTTTAATGAGTTTATAAAAAAAAAGCCTCCACAACTAAGTGAAGGCTTTCAATTTTATTAGAAATAATGGATATTAATAATTCCACAAATCCATTTCGAAATCTCTTATTCTTGATTTCACCTTACCGGCTTCAAGAAGCTGGAACATGGCGTTTTCCTTTATATATTCCGATACTTTTCTATCTCCATAAACATTATCTTCCTTGTAAATAACACCGAGAAAACGACGAGCATTTAAAAGGTTATCATAAGATAAAGAGAATGATGTATTTTTAGGATTAAATACCTTTGTCTTGCTCATAACCTCACGTGTATCAGGATACCAAACCCAAAATAGCTCAACCATATCAGGGTTTTCACTATCCATTTCGTTCACGTCAGGTGAAACCGGAGCAAGCGCCAGTAATCGGTATTTCATCTCTCCATTACGTTTGTCGAAATACCAAATTCCTTTCGTCTTAATCTGAGTAATATCTCTTGACGTCAATGAAGTTCTCACAATATACTCAGGAGATACAGGCTCTCCGGCATTATACTGTTCAATTCCAACATCTAAGGTATCAACTCTGACCAATGACTCATTAATTTCATTCAGTGATTTTCGTGCTGTAAAATAATCATCAGAATAAACTTCTGTTATCTCACCATTTTTTATACCCCTCAACAATGCGTCAAATAATGATCTACGCTCATTACCAATATTCATAGTATCGATAGGGTAATAATAAGCAAGGTTTAATTTCTCATTAAGATCTAGTATCTCCCATACAGTTGTTGACCACATAATATCCCTGTCGTCAATATATCCATAATCCATCGGACTATCTTTTTCCTCAACGAGTTCTCCTTCATCATTCTTCACTACATTATTTTTGGTAATTTCGTCCGGAGTTTTTGCATTCAGTAAATTTTGTGCATTTACAATACCTGTAAAAGCAACAGCAAAAATTAGTAATAAATATTTTCTAATCATGGGTTCTATCCTTTATGATTCCTTAAATATAATATTAACGTCCTGTAATTGTAACAACTATCGGTGAAACTCTAGCAATTTTATAACTAGCATTACCCGGTATTTGTACTTTTATATCACGTATTGTAATTTCTGATCCAATTGGCACACGTTTTAATGCATCATTTACCCTGCGGTCAGTTTTATTACCCCTAACCTTAAAAGTTGGTTTCCCAGGTATTTTAAGATTAAAAGATACCACCTTAAGTTTCAAATCAAACTCAAAGTTTGGAAGTCTAGCTTCAATTGGCAATTTTGTAAGGTTAGTTACAGGCAGCTTAATTTCCGGTTTTCCTCCAATAGCTCCCATCGGCATAGGAATATCTTTAATACGATATTTTTGAGCCGGGAATGTTTTGGTAGAACCATCAGCCATAGTCGCAGTTACAACTATGTTTGCCTCACGTCCCCTAACAGTAGTTACGTTAGCAATGTATTTTCCTGCACTCTTTTGTCTTAAACCTGGACCAGTAACTTTAAGTTTGTTAGCAGGTACACCAGGAACAGAAACAGATATCGGGTTCGAAACACCGCGATAAAGTACATTCATCTTGTCGGCAGAAATAACAACTGCAGGCTCGTTTACATTATATCTACTTATAAACGGATATTCTTTTGGTTCAGATCCATCTTCAGATTTAACTCTGATAACTCCTCCCCAACTAAATTCTCCTGTTGATGAAGTTGGGATTTCAACAATACCTGCTCCTCCTTTAAGAGAAAGTTTTTTCTCTGAATTATCAAGTCTGTTTCCGTTTGCATCTACTTTCCACAAGTACATGTCGGGCTCTAACGTAGAGTCGTATGCAGCCAACATTAACTTTGCCTCGAATTTAGCACCTTTCATTACAGTTGTTGAACTGGCAATTGGCAAAGCTGTCATTTTATTAACAGTAATTTGCTCTCCAAGTGCCTCATCTGCAACTTTCTGCATAACACTTGACTGTGCATTTCTTACATCTGCTTTAATTTGAGAGATGAAGGTCATTGCTGCTGCCAAAGGATAATGCTCAAACCTTTGTTTAACCCAAGGAATTTTAGCACCATCCGGAGTAATAATAGGATCAGTATTTAAAGAAGTTTCGATTTGCTGCTTAACCGCAGGATTTTTAGTCATTGTTAACAATAACTCTCTATAATCAGAAACAGCATTTTCTAATTCTGCACCCCTTCCTCTTTTTGGATCACCTCCGGGAAATAATATTTCATCTCCGGCTTTAGAATCCATGTCGCCCCATGGCAAATTACCATCTTCATCGCGCTCGCCTGCTCTATTCTCGAATTCTTTAGTAATATCATCTAACAAAGCTACCACCTTATTAGATTCAATTTTAACCTCTGTAGCGCGCTCATAAATAACGCTATACTTCTCCGGGTTATTTTGATTTTTTGATTTTAAATCATTATATATAAAATCACTACTATAAACTAACTGCTTTGTAGTAGAATTTATACTATCATTAATATTTCCGAATGCCAAAAGAACTTCTTTCGATACATTCAAAGCCAGCATAGCCATTAACACGAGATACATCATGTTAATCATCTTCTGCCTATTACTTAATTTTCCTGCTGCCATTTTTCTTAGTAACTTTATTTATTACTTATTAACATTCATGGCAGATAACATACCTCCATATACATTATTAAGAGAGGAAAGATTTTCTGTCAATTCTTTAACCTGAACATGCATTTTCTTTGCATCTTCTACCGATACAGCAATATTTTTAACCATATCGCCACTTGCAGATACCTGATCGGTCATATTACTGATCTGGTCACTATACATTTGATTCATCGATTTTACCTGATCAGCAGCTCTATTAAGCTCATCTCCATAATTTACTGAAGATTCTGCAGCTTTCATAAACGACCTATTAATATCAGCCTGAGCAGAAGTCTGCGCAGCATGAGTTTCGTAATAAGTATTAAGTGTACTCATATGATTAGCAGCAATAGCCAACTGATCAGAATATGATTGTGCATTTCTGTTTGCATCGACAACAGTTACTAAACCTCTTGTCGCTTCAGAAAACTTATCAATTCCAGCTCCAAGTTTCTCAACCTTATCGGCATTAAACTTAGCATCATCGAATATTCTGTCTAATTTATCAGAAAAAGCTTTTTCTATATCTCCATTGCTTGATGCTTTTGCACTACTTTTAGCAAAAGTACTTGGATCAGCATTCTCTGCCAACTCAGGATATACTCTTTCCCAATTCAATTCAACGTGCTGAGGTTCAAAAGCAGAAACAATAAATATAAATGTCTCTGTTAACAGTCCTGCTCCAATTATAAAATCTCCATAAGGAAGGTGCAGAATTTTAAACATTGCTCCAAAAATTACAACTGCCGCACCTAAACTATAGATGTAGTTCATTCTTTTCTTTCCCTGCAATGTATCAAAGTCAATAAATGCCATGGTATTCGTTTTTTTTAGTATTAATGATTATTGTTTTAGTGTATTCTTTTTTATTATTAAGGCATTCCTGTTCCCTGGTAACTCTGAACAGTTCTGAAGCCTATAAACGATCTTGCCGTATCTTTATACTCGTAATCTCTTGTACTTACCTGCAAATAGTAAGCAACATCTTTCCAGGATCCACCTCGTATAACTTTTCTCTTATTGTTCGTGTCTTCGTAATTTGGATTCATTGTTGACACAAAGTAATAAGCCGATACATCATAAGCTGTATTTGTCCATTCAGAAACATTACCGGCCATATTATACAAACCGTAATCATTAGGGAAATATGCATCTGCCTGTACAGTATAAAGAGCCCCATCAGCAAGATAATCACCTCTCATAGGCTTAAAATTAGCCATGAAGCAACCTCTGTCGTCTTCGGCATAAGGTCCTCCCCAAGGATAAGTTGCATATTCAAGACCACCTCTGGCTGCATACTCCCATTCAGCTTCAGTAGGAAGTCTGAAAGGATTAATTGTAGCCTCCTTATTCGATTTTAAGAAATCGTTCTTATACTTTGTTCTCCAGGCACAAAAAGCCTTAGCCTGATCAAATGAAACACCCACAACAGGGTAATCATTATAGGCAGCATGCCAGAAATAATCTCTTTGCATCGGCTCATTATAAGAATACGAGAAATCTCTAACCCATACAGTTGTATCGGGATATATCTCTAATTCCTTCTGATGAACAAAATCTTTTCTATTTCCTCCTTTTTTGATAGCCTTTTGAAGGTCTACCCAGTAATATCTATACTTGAGTTTTCTGGAATCAAGATTTCTATCACCATAGAACCTCTCTTCCATTGGCAGATACATTGAGTCCATTATCTCTGCATACTCAATGCTAGGATATCTATTCACATCCCAAACAATCTCTTTAGACCAATCTAAATAACGGCCTTCAAGCATATCCGATTCATCAATAGCACTGGCGTTCTTATCAATTAAGTATTGATAATACGGACTTTCAGACGTATCAACATCTTTAAACCTATAGTACCCCAACCCTTCATCGTCGGTAAGGTTTTCTTCATAAGCCCTCATAGCCAGATTATATCTCACCAATGAGTCTCTTACCCAATGAACAAATTGTCTGTACTCATTATTTGTTATTTCAGTTTCATCCATATAAAATGAAGCAACTGATACCGTTTTAGATGGAGCTGTCATAGTTGACGCTACATCGTAGTCTGCGGCTCCCATTGTGAATGACCCGGCAGGTATATATGACATACCATATGGTTGTTCCGGAATCCAAGACTTTCCTGTTTCAGCCCCTACTAACTCACCTCGATGATTTTTACTACAACCTATCAAACTAAGCGCGGCTATTCCTAATACAAATATTCTTTTCATGAATAATGGATTTTATCCTTATTTAAGTTAGATACCATAAGAATCGTAAACCTATAATATTTTTTGCCTTTTTCAACATAATTTAAAAAAAGTTTACAAAAATCTTACATTCCTATTCTTCTTACTTTTTTTTACTTTTTCTGCAAACGAAAAACAATACTTCACACTTAACTCATGCGAACCGCCACTTTGTGAAAACGATCCTATTTTATTAACGCCAAAATCATATGAATAATACAATTTCAAATCTTCCAACAGACTATACCCTAACAAGATAGAAGCAGAATCCTGCCATCTATAAGTACTGCCTACTATCAAGTTTTCATATATTTCAGCATTAACATTTAAATCAAATTGATATGCACTCATATCAGTTCGCAACATTATATTTGGTATTATTTTAAACGCAGAATTTAATCTTATCGTATATCCTGATGTAAAGTAATACTGTCTTTTTTGAGAGATTATTACTTCATCAAACGAATTATTTTGTTCTAAAAGGTTCAAAATTGAAAAACCAACGTACCATTTCTTTGCCATATATTGGAATCCTATACCGAAATTCGGAGCCCATGAACTGGTTTTTCCGTAAAAAATATCCGGGTCATTTCCCGCTTCGGTTTCCGGAGTCACAAAATTTAAATCGCTCAATGACATATTCAGTACTCCTACTTTTAACCCCATACTAAAAATCGCATCCTTTAAATAGATCGAATATGCATAATTCCCCTCTATCTGGATACGATTATATTTCCCTAATTTATCATTATATACCGCTAAACCTACCCCCATATTCTTTGTCAGCTTTGGCATTGCTGCATTCACTCCCATCAAAACAGGTGCTCCATCTATTCCCGTCCACTGCGATCTGTAAAATGCAGAAACACACAATTCATCCCCATCGGCAATAGTCGATGGATTAAACACATTTTTATTAAACATAAAATGAGTTAAATTAGGCGATTGTTGTGCAAAGATGCTAATGTTTAAAAACATTAACAAAGCAACATTTAAAAGTAGTCTCAGCTTCAAATCTTAAGAATTGGTTAAGTTCTATTTCCTGAGCAAGATAAATAAAATGTTTTTCTTTTCCTACAAGCTATTTTCTACAATAATTTTCTATAAGCTTTCCACCACCTATCAGGAATCTCCTGGTCTGCCGCTTTCAGGTAATCCTCATGCGAACAAGGTATTAGGGCATGTCTGGTATAATTGGAATTTGCACTATCCGGAAATGGAACATCCAGCCACCACCTGTCAGTTTTGTTAGATTTATAGAAATATAGCTCCTCATTATCTACAGGAACGATATATTTATAATATTCTTCTTTTGTACAATAAGGATAATCATCAGCTCTAAAAGCAACTCCTTCAACAAAATACCATATCATCTGTGCAATCAAGTGAGCGGTCTGGCCTTCCCTATCCAACACTGCATTATATTCATAAATCCCAAATGAAGAAACTTTATCACTGATTCCGGCATAGCGGGTAATAGCACATAAATCCTCCCCATAAAATCCATTTGGTGAAGAATTTCTGTTTGCAGGTGCATCACTACGTCTTATTGCCCCCAGGTCAACACTAACAATATCAGCATCCCTTAAAATAGGCTCAACAGTACTGATATCTTTAGCTACATTTCCCAAACGAATAGCATCGAAATACAACTGATCCATTAAATCAATTTCCTCCTGCGAATTGAAGTATGTTTGATAGCCAATATTTGAATAATTAAACAGATTACCGGGTTGACCTAAAATAATATGACTCAAATAAGAATTTGAATCCAGTTTTCCATCAACATTCCCAAGATTAAATCTGGAATCCACACTGACTAAATTTACGGTTTGTTCCAGACTGTCATACGCTCTATAAGATGCATAAGTTAAGTCCTGTCCCCCTCCTATTACTATTGGAATAATTTGTTTTTTCAAAAGAAATACAGACACTTCTCTGAGGGCCGAATAAGTATCAGCAACTTCAAATCCCGGATACAAATCACCTAAATCTGCAATTTTCACATCCCATGATCCCATAAACAGCTTGTAAAAATACTTCCTGACAGTATCAAAACCGTGGCCGGTTTCATTATTTCCAACAGCCGACCTTCCCTCGTTAACAAACACAAGAGCAAGTTTTACATTTTGTAAATCAGGTATGCCTGATGCTGTATGCTTCAAAACATGTTGTCCAATACTTGTTTCAGGTAAAGTATTTGAAAAATCAAGAATGGAATCATCAATAGGTGTAAGAAAATCTTCTATCATTATTTCTTCTTAGCAGTTTTACTGGTTGTTGCTTTCTTTGGAGCTGCTTTCTTAGTTCCTTTTTTTCCGGCTTTTTTTGTTTTATCAGACTCCTTTTCCAATTTCAAACAGTCTTCTCTTGTTAAAGTTAAAGGATCTGTATCTTTAGGAATTTTAACGTTTTTCTTTTCAATTTTGATATATGGTCCCCAACGTCCCTTTAAAATCTCAATCAAAGGTTCTTCTTCATCAAAAGCCTTAATAAACTTCTCTCTGTCAGCCTGACGTTTCTCTTCTATCAGCTCAATACAACGGGATAATTCGATAGTTAGAGGATCATCCCCATCTTTTTCTTTTATAGAAACAAACTTACTATCGTGACGAACATATGGTCCAAAACGTCCTATAGCAACAACAACCTTCTTCTCTTCATATGTTCCCATATCGCGTGGCAGTTTAAACAGATCCATCACTTCTTCAACCGTAATTGTGGATATAGACTGATCTTTTCTTAAACTTGCGAATTTTGGTTTCTCTACTTCTTCTGTTGTCCCTATTTGAGCCATTGGTCCATAACGACCTATACGCACAAGAATTGTATTACCGGAAGCCTTGTCTACTCCAAGTATCCTCTCTCCTGAAGCTCTTTCTGAGTTTTCTTTTACATCTTCAACCTGGTTATGAAACCCTGAATAGAACTCACCAATCATCTTTGTCCATGGTGCCTTACCTTCAGAAATTGAATCGAACTCCTCTTCTACCCTTCTTGTGAATCCGTAATCCAGAACATCTTCAAAATTTTCTACCAAAAAACCGTTTACTACAGTTCCAATATCGGTTGGTGCCAGCTTTCCTTTTTCAGCTCCAAAGCCTTCACTTATCTTCTTAACCTCAATTTTAGAATCCTTCAGTACTAGTCTGTCAACTTCACGCTGATTTCCTTCAGTAAAAAGTTTTTCTATATACTCCCTGCGCTGAATGGTAGAAATCGTTGGTGCATATGTTGACGGACGTCCAATACCCAGTTCTTCAAGTTTCTTTACCAAAGAAGCTTCGGTAAATCTTGATGGCGGTCTTGAAAATCGTTGATTTGCAACTATTTCTTTTACCTGCATTATTTCGTCAACCGTAAGTTTTGGCAATACTCCTTTTTGTTCTTCCTGATCTTCATCATCAGTTCCTTCAAGATAAACTTTTAAAAATCCGTCAAACTTAATAACCTCTCCTTTTGCATTGAAGTCGCTATCAATTTTAGTCCCTGATATTTTTGCAGTGGTACGCTCTATCTGTGCTTCACTCATTTGTGACGCAATAGTACGTTTCCAAATAAGTTCGTATAAACGTTTCTGATCACTGTCAGCACCTGCATCCTGACGCATCAGGCTTGTTGGTCTGATGGCTTCGTGAGCTTCCTGTGCTCCTTTATTTTTTGTAGCAAACCTTCGTGGATTTGAATACTCTGAACCATATAACTCACTGATACTATCAGCAGCAGCATTAATAGCATCATCAGAAAGATTCAAACTATCAGTTCTCATATAGGTTATTAACCCCGATTCGTATAAACGCTGTGCAACAACCATTGTTTTCGAAACTCCAAAACCTAATTTCCTGGATGCTTCCTGTTGCAGGGTTGAGGTGGTAAATGGTGCAGAAGGCGAACGTTTTGCAGGTTTTTTAACAACCTCATCAACCTTAAAATCACTCATATTAGCCCCTTCCAGAAATTTCAAGGCCTCATCTTTACTATTGAATTTCGATGCGTACTCGGCCTTAACTAATTTTTTATCTGAATTATAAAACTCTCCTACAACTTTATATGATGAAACTGCTTTAAAGTTTTTTATCCCTTCTTCTCTTTCAACAATCAGCCTTACTGCAACACTTTGTACTCTACCTGCCGAAAGTCCGGCTTTAATCTTTCGCCATAACACAGGTGAAATTTCAAAACCAACTAACCTATCCAGTACCCTGCGGGCCTGTTGTGCATTTACAAGATTATAATCTATATCACGTGGATTATCGATGGCTCTGGTAATGGCCTTCTTTGTAATCTCATGAAAAACAATACGTTTTGTTTGATCTTCCTTGAGTTTTAAATTCTCAAACAGATGCCAGGCAATAGCTTCTCCTTCACGATCCTCATCGGATGCTAACCAAACAGTATCAGCTGCTTTAGATAACTTCTTTAGTTTTTTTACAACCTCCTTCTTATCCTTCGAGATTTCATATATAGGTTTGAAATTATTTTCTATATCAATCCCCATGTCTTTCGACACAAGATCACTAATATGTCCAAAACTCGATTCTACCTGAAAATCTTCCCCTAAAAATCCTTCTATTGTCTTCGCCTTAGCAGGTGACTCGACTATCACTAAATTCTTTGCCATATTAAATGTAATTTGAGCTTCCCCATATTTGGGGTTACAAAGTAACAAAAAACCATTTTTGGTTTCCAAAATTTTTTTTAACTCTTGCTAAATTAATAGTTTTTTTTCGTCTGTGAAATTTTTTATTACATCACCTACTCATTAACACTCAGCCTATAACAACAAAAAACATCAATCTAACACCACTTATTTTTAAGTTATATTTTTCCAAAATTAAATTTACCCACACACTATATTGAAGGGAAAATAGGTCATTTACCTAAGCACAAAGAGACTATGATGACCAATTTTAGATGACAGTTCAATTATTAAGTTACTTTACCTTCAATTATATTGCACTATACATGAACTTACTTTAATTCATAAAAAACTCACCAATAACAATAAAATTAGAAATCTAAATTTACACTATATTTTAATTATCCATAACTACAGAAGTAAGTTAATCGTTTTTTAGGCATAGAAAACATTCTATCTTCCGGCTTAACAGCTTATATTCATTATACATAATAAATAGACCCTGACAATTTGACATATTATGCTTTTATATTGTATTTTTGCCAACTGTTAATTATACATATAGAATTTTGATGGAAAAAGTGATTGATGAATCCAAGCAGGGCGAGGTCTTAAAAACCTCTAAACTCAATGGAGAAAAGAAGTTATTTATAGAAAGTTACGGTTGTCAGATGAATTTCTCTGACTCAGAAATTGTAGCTTCTATAATGGAGGAAGAAGGTTATTCCACAACCCAGAATCTCGAAGATGCCGATTTGGTTTTGGTAAATACATGTTCGGTTAGAGATAAAGCAGAGCAGACTATCAGAAAACGACTTGGACAATACAAAACTGTACAGAAAAAATATAACCCCAACATGAAAGTAGGTGTTATGGGATGTATGGCCGAACGTTTGAAAGTACAGTTTCTGGAAGAAGAGAAAATTGTAGACATGGTAGTAGGACCTGATGCCTATAAAGATTTGCCAAATCTTGTTAAAGAAGTACAAAGTGGTAGAGATGCGGTTAATGTTCAACTTTCTTTGGAAGAAACGTATGCTGACATTAAACCAATCAGATTGGGAGGAAATGGCGTAACGGCCTTTGTTTCTATTACAAGAGGCTGCGACAACATGTGCACATTCTGTGTAGTACCTTATACAAGAGGACGTGAAAGAAGTAGAGATCCTGAAACTATTTTGAAGGAAATAAAAGGTCTTTGGCATCAGGGGTACAAAGAAATTACTCTTTTAGGGCAGAATGTAGACTCTTACTTATGGTATGGCGGAGGAGCAAAAAAAGACTTCCACAAAGCTGATGATAAAGCACAAAAAGAAGCTCTTCGCTTTGGTCAACTGTTAGACATGGTAGCTAATGCAGTACCTAAAATGAGAATAAGGTTTGCTACCTCAAACCCGCACGATATGTCGATGGATGTTATTCACGCTATAGCAAAACACCGCAATATCTGTAATTACATTCACCTTCCGGTTCAATCGGGTAGTACACGGATTTTAAAAGCGATGAATCGTCAACATTCTCGTGAAGAGTATATGGAGAAGATCGACAAAATAAAGGAATTGATTCCCGACTGTGTTATCTCTCATGATTTGATTAGCGGTTTTCCAACAGAGACCGAAGAAGATCACAAGGATACATTGAGCCTGATGGAATATGTAAAATACGGATTCGGATATATGTTTGCATACTCTGAACGTCCTGGAACCGGCGCTGCTAAAACTATGGAAGATGATATTCCACTGGAAGTAAAAAAACGTAGATTAGCTGAAGTTATAGATTTACAAAATAAACACTCGCATTACAGGCATCAACAACAAATTGGTAAAGTTCATGAAGTTTTAATAGAAAACGACTCTAAACGTTCCGATAAAGAATGGCAGGGCAGAACTTCACAAAACTCTGTTGTGGTTTTCCCAAAAGAAAATTACAAAGTTGGTGATTTTGTAAATGTTGAGATAAAAGAAGCTACTACTGCAACCTTAAAAGGTGTTGCTGTAGGATATTCGGAAAATAACTAACTTAGTTCATATATTTCTGTTCAAAGTTCATAGAACAAACCCTATGAACTTTGAACCACACAAAACGCAGCAGACTTTGAACTCATAATATGCCAACAATACAGGAAATAAAAAGACGATTTGAAATTATCGGCAATAACTATGGCATGAACAGGGCCATCGATAAAGCCATACAAATTTCGCCTACGGATATATCGGTATTAATAACCGGAGAAAGTGGTGTTGGTAAGGAAAGTATCCCGAAAATAATACACCAACTTTCGCACCGTAAACACGGGCCCTACATAGCCGTAAACTGTGGAGCAATCCCCGAAGGAACTATCGACAGTGAACTATTTGGACATGAAAAGGGTGCATTTACGGGTGCTACAACCACCAGAAAAGGGTATTTTGAAGTCGCAGACAGCGGGACTATATTTCTGGATGAAGTTGGAGAATTGCCGCTCACTACGCAGGTTAGACTTCTGCGAATATTAGAAACGGGCGAATTTATGAAAGTTGGCTCTTCAAACATTCAAAAAACCAACGTTAGAATTATTGCAGCTACAAACCTTAACATGGCAGAAGCTGTACACAAACAGAAATTCAGAGAAGATCTTTTTTACAGACTTAATACGATAGAAATTCATCTTCCTCCTTTAAGGGAACGAAAAGAAGACATTCATTTATTGTTCAGAAAATTCGCTGTTGATTTTGCCGAAAAATACAGAATGCCAATATTAAGACTCGACCCGGATGCTGTTAAGGTTCTCGAAGAATTTAGATGGCCTGGAAACATCAGGCAACTTAGAAATTTTGCAGAACAAATATCGGTTGTAGAAAAAAGCCGGCTGATAACACCGGAAATTCTAATCCATTATTTACCTGAAACAAAACAACACAATTATCCTACAGTAACCGGTTCTGAAGAAAAAAATGATGCTTTCTCCAACGAAAGGAATATGCTTTACAATATTCTTTTCGAATTAAGATCGCAAATAGACGACCTAAAACAATTAACTCTTGAATTTTTAAAAGAGAATCAAAATCCGGCTTTTTACGAAAAAAACCATGAACTGATAACCAAACTCTTTAAAGAAGAAAAAGAAGAAAGTGATTCCTCGAAATCTACAGCTTTAATCCATGTGGCAAACACATTACCGATTGAATATGAAAATAAAAATGATAATGAGTTCTACGACGAAACACAACATATCATAGATATAGAAGAATCGGATAGCTTATCGCTTGTAGACAAAGAAATTGAACTTATTAAAAGATCTCTCGAAAAACATAAAGGCAAAAGAAAGGATGCGGCAAGAGAACTGGGGATTTCGGAACGAACATTGTATCGAAAAATTAAACAATTTGATTTGTAAGTTAATGGAGTTATGAATACTTGGAGTTTTGAATACTTTTAACTCTAGGCACTTTTAACCCTAGCTCTAAACAGACTAAATATTTCATTATATATACATTATAATTTACTACATTCGAAAAAAATAAAATAGTGAAAAAAATAATACCTAATATTCCCAAAACAATAATAGCAGTAATAATATTACTTACTTCATTGCAATCATGCGGAATATATTCTTTCACAGGGGCCTCTATTTCTCCTGATGTTAAAACTGTTCAGATTGATGAATTCCCTAATTATGCACAATTGGTTAATCCGGCTTTATCGCAGACATTCACTCAGGGTTTACAGGATTTGTTTTTGAATCAAACAAATTTAAGCTTAGCTAACAATGATGGAGATTTGCAGTTTGAAGGTGAAATTACAGAATACAGGATAACTCCATCGGCTACTACAGCAGAATCAAAAGCAGCACAAAACCGTTTAACAATTGCAGTAAAAGTTAGGTTTTACAACAATAAGGACGAAGAACAGAATTTTGAAAAATCATTTTCGCACTACGAAGACTTTAGTGCAAACGAGCAGCTTTCGGGATCGTTCGAAGATGAATTGGTAAATTTGATACTGGAACGAATTTTTGAAAATATATTTAACGAATCGGTGGCAAACTGGTAATGAACACAAAAGATTTCATACAACTACTTTCTAACGAAAAGGCTGTGGCAAACATAGATTTGAAACAGCTGGATACCGTATTGGAAAACTTCCCCTATTTCCAAAGCGCAAGAATGTTGTATCTGAAAAACCTGAAATTAAACAATAATTTTCGATTCAACTCGTATTTAAAAACAACAGCGGCCTATGTAAGCGACAGAACGGTACTGTTTGAATACATTACAAAAGAGCCTGAAGAAAACATCCTTCAGGAAGCAGAAAGCTCTCAAAAAACAGAAAAGAAAGATAAGTTGCAGGAAGCCATTAAAGCTTCCGAAAATATTAGCATCAATAAAAAAGAGGAGAAGAAAATTGAAACCGAACCGAAACCTGTTCATGACACTTTAAACTTCTCAGAGGATGACAAATTTTCGTTTAACGAATGGTTACAACTGTCAAATGTTCGTCAAATCCATAGAACTATTGATGAAAAAATAGCTGAAAAACATGAATTATCTAAACAGAATAAAAAAATTGACAGTGATAAAAAGTCAAATTTTGACCTTATAGACAAATTCATCGACAGTAATCCAAAACTTAGGCCAGTACCAAAGGATGAAGCTGTTTCGGGTAATATAGCACTATCGAGCACTAAGGAAAATGACGGTTGGATGACCGAGACTTTAGCCCAGGTTTATGTTGAACAAAAAAAATATTCTAAGGCTATTAAAGCTTATAAGATTTTAGGCTTGAAATATCCGGAAAAAAGTGGTTTCTTTGCCGACCGTATAAGGTCAATAAAAAAATTGTCCGAATATTAGAGCGATATTAGAAAAAGAAAATTTTATTAACTTATGAATGCTTATACACTATTTGCGATTTTGATACTAATTGTATCATTACTTTTAATCCTTGTTATCATGGTTCAAAACCCTAAAGGAGGAGGACTAAGTTCTTCTTTCGGCGGTGGCGGAGGTCAAATGCTTGGAGGAGTTAAGCAAACTAACGATTTCCTTGAAAAAAGTACATGGACACTAGCTGCTGCTCTTGTTGCATTTATTCTGGTTTCGAATTTTGTAATTCCAAGAAACAATACAAACATTCAGGATCAGACAGAGCTTAAAAATGTACTTGATGATGCTCCACAGGTAAACACTCCTGTTGCTGAACCAGTTGAACAAGAGAAGACAGAGGAATCGAAATAATTTCGAACCTGACAAAATATCTTAATTAAATGCCGACTTAATGACAAGTCGGCATTATTTTTTGTATTAAATCTGACAAAAAATAATTGGCACAATTTCTGTCAACAATGCATTTGTAGCAAAGTTAAAACTAATTTACATGAGTATAAAACCACTTGCTGACAGAGTGCTTATAGAGCCTACTGCAGCTGAAACAAAAACTGCTTCAGGAATATTTATTCCCGATAATGCAAAAGAAAAACCTTCACAGGGTAAAGTTATTGCCATAGGAAACGATGAAAATTTAACGGTTAAGGTTGGTGATACCGTAATTTATGCAAAATTTGCAGGTACAGAAGTAACTCACGAAAGTACTGAATATCTGATAATGCAGGAATCGGAAATATTGGCGATTATATAGGAAAAGGGAAAGACAAAAGATGCCTGCCTGCGTGACTCAGTCAGGCAGGAAAGACAAAAGACAAAAGACAAAAGATAAAAGATAAGATCATGGCAAAAGAAATAAAATTTGATATCGAAGCAAGAGACGGACTCAAAAGAGGTGTTGATGCTCTGGCAAATGCTGTAAAAGTTACATTAGGACCAAAAGGTAGAAATGTTGTTATAGCTAAATCGTTTGGAGGACCTACAATTACAAAAGATGGTGTTTCTGTAGCTAAAGAAATTGAGTTAGAAGATCCTATTGAGGATATGGGCGCTCAAATGGTAAAAGAAGTTGCTTCAAAAACTAACGACGAAGCAGGTGACGGAACTACAACCGCTACTGTTTTGGCTCAGGCTATCGTAAAAGAAGGTTTGAAAAACGTAGCTGCAGGAGCTAATCCGATGGATCTAAAAAGAGGCATAGACAAAGCTGTTTCTGCAATTGTAAAAAACCTTGAAAACCAGTCTGAAGAAGTTGGTTCTTCATCTGATAAAATTGAGCAGGTTGCTTCAATCTCTGCTAACAACGATAACTCTGTTGGTAAACTTATTGCCGAAGCGATGGGTAAAGTTGGCAAAGAAGGTGTAATCACTGTTGAAGAAGCTAAAGGAACAGAAACTCATGTTGATGTTGTTGAAGGTATGCAGTTCGACAGAGGATATCTTTCACCATACTTTGTTACTAATGCAGACAAAATGGAAGCTGACCTGGACAATCCGTTCATTTTACTGTACGACAAGAAAATTTCGACCATGAAAGAACTTATGCCAATTCTTGAACCGGTTGCTCAAACAGGAAAACCTCTTCTGTTAATTGCTGAGGATATTGATGGAGAAGCATTATCTACACTGGTAGTAAATAAAATACGCGGTTCGCTTAAAATTGCAGCTGTAAAAGCTCCGGGATTTGGCGACAGAAGAAAAGCTATGCTAGAAGATATAGCTACTCTTACAGGTGGTACAGTTATTTCTGAAGAAAGAGGTTTCACTTTAGAAAACGCTACAATTGAAATGCTTGGTACTGCCGAAAAAATCACTATCGACAAAGACAACACTACTATTGTAAACGGTAACGGTAAAGAAGAACAGATTCAAACAAGAGTAAATCAGATTAAAGCTCAAATAGAATCTACAACTTCTGATTACGACAGAGAAAAACTTCAGGAACGTTTGGCTAAACTAGCCGGAGGTGTTGCTGTGCTATATGTTGGTGCTGCTTCGGAAATAGAGATGAAAGAGAAAAAAGACCGTGTAGACGACGCACTACACGCTACTAGAGCAGCCGTTGAAGAAGGTATTGTTGCCGGAGGTGGTGTTGCATTAGTTAGAACGAAAGTTTCTCTAGAAAATATCAAAACCGAAAACGACGATGAAGCTACAGGTGTTGCTATTATCAACAGAGCAATTGAAGAACCTCTACGCCAAATTGTAAGCAATGCAGGTGGTGAAGGATCGGTTGTTGTGAATAAAATTTCGGAAGGTGAAGGTAATTTCGGTTTCAATGCTAAAACTGATAAATACGTAAACATGCTTGAGGCAGGAATTATCGACCCTACTAAAGTGACACGTATAGCATTGCAAAATGCAGCTTCAGTTTCGGGAATGATTCTTACTACAGAAGCCACAATCTCAGATATAAAATCAGACGAGCCAATGCCAATGCCTCCAATGGGTGGTGGCGGTATGCCGGGAATGATGTAATCAGAAAATGATAAAATGAGTTAATGTGTTCATAAAAAATGAAGCCGGAATATCGAAAGATGTTCCGGCTTTTTTACGACTCTATTTTTTTCCACTCAGAGTGCGACAGGCTTTTATCTCTTTCCTGCCTGACTGCGTCACGCAGGCAGATATCCTTCTTCTTTTATCTCTCCTCTTTCCTGCCTGACTGAGTCACGCAGGCAGGTATCTTTTTTCTTTCCTCTTTTTTCTTTCCTCTTTTATCTTTCTTCTTTAAATAATCATTACAATATTTACTTAACTTTGTACTCCTAATTCCATTAATTAACACAAACTTGAAAAACTAAAATGAAACAATATTTCATACTTGCTATTATATTTTTCACAATTACCACAGCAGTAAACGCCCAAAATTCTTTTAAACCGGAAAGCAGTATCGGCATAAAATTAGGAGGTAACATATCCAGGGTGGCATTTGATCTGCCAATAGAACAAAATTTAAATTACGGATACCTCGGCGGCATAGTTTTCAAACATAAATCGGAAAGAAAGCTGGGCATTCAGCTGGAGTTGAACTATATGCAAGCCGGATGGAATGAGAAACTTGACACTATAAATACTTATATAAGACGCTTAAATTATATTCAGGTACCGATTATGACCCATATAAACATTGGTGAAGGAAAAACGAATCTAATATTTAACCTAGGAACTTACGTTTCTTTTCTTATTTCTGAAAGTGATGAGATAAACTTTATAGTTGAAGAAGAGGTGTTAAAATACTACAACGAACCCTTAAGCAATAATACAGAGTTTGGATTCACCGGCGGACTTGGAATTGTAAGAAAAACATCCATAGGAACTTTCCAGATTGAAGCCAGATTTAATCAGAGCTTAAATAATATATTCAAATACGAAGTTAATTCGCAGGAGTATCCTTTTTCGGCTTCCAAAAACCAAACACTGGAAGTAACACTATCATATCTGTTGAACCTTAAATCCCGTAAAAAATAATTAATCTAAACTTCCAAAGTAATATATAAGCATTAACTCTAAGCATGAAATAGGCAAATACCAAACAAAAACAGCCGATATATGAAACAAAAATTCTCAATATCAAAAAGAATAAAAAGCTTTGGATTTGCATTCAACGGATTGAAGATTTTACTAAAAGAGGAACACAATTCCCGGATTCACCTATTAGCTGCTGTGGGAATAGTAATCGCCGGATTTTTATTTAACATCTCTACTCCGGAATGGATTGCTATAACTTTTGCTATCGGCCTCGTAATAACACTGGAATTGATTAATTCGGTAATTGAAAATTTATCTGACTTTATATCTCCCGAAAAAAATAGTTCTATTAAGAAAATAAAAGATCTGTCGGCAGCAGCGGTATTAGTAAGTTCAATTACCGCACTGACTATAGGACTAATTATTTTTATTCCAAAAATCCTGACTCTTTGTTAAGAAATACCAGCTTAAATTAGGAAATAAAAAAACTTGGTGCTTTTTCAGGCAACACCAAGTTATTAATTCTATTAAACTAAAAGATTATTATTGCTAATCTACTTTTTCAAATCAATCTCTTTCAGGTTCTTCATCCTGTTTCTCTCTAAAAAATCATCTATGGTTTCGAAGTGCTCTATAACTCTTCCATCCTTGAATTCAAAAACTTTTTGTGATAAGCCCTGAAGAAAATCCCTATCGTGAGATACCAATATCAACGTACCATCGAACTCTAATAATGCCTCTTTCAACACATCTTTCGATTTCATGTCGAGGTGATTCGTTGGCTCATCCAGTATCAACACATTTACCGGTTCCAGAAGCAACTTAACCATTGCAAGTCTGGTTCTTTCTCCCCCTGAAAGCACACTGACTTTCTTATCAATATCATCTCCTCCGAACATAAATCGCCCCAGAATATTCTTTATCTGGGTTCTAATATCTCCTTTTGCAACCTCATCTACTGTCTGGAAAACTGTTAATTCCGGATCTAATAACGAAGCCTGATTCTGAGCAAAATATCCCACTTTAGCATTGTGCCCTAAAGTACAATTACCATCAAACCCGATCTCTCCCATAATGGCTTTAATCATTGTTGATTTACCTTCACCATTCCTACCCACAAAAGATACTTTTTCACCTCTGGCGATAGACATATTCACCTCTCTAAACACTTCTTTTTCTCCATAACTCTTAGACAGCTCTTTAGCAATTACCGGATAATCGCCCGACCTGCTGGCAGAGGGAAATCTAAGTTTCAGAGATGAATTATCTACTTCATCTATTTCAATTATCTGAAGTTTTTCAAGCATACGTTCGCGTGATGTCACCTGATTGGTTTTAGAATACGTTCCTTTAAAACGCTCAATAAATGCTTTATTATCGGCTATAAACTTCTGTTGCTCCTGATATGCTTTTACCTGATGTGCCCGACGTTCTGCTCTTAGTTGCTGATAATGAGAATAGGTAGCTTTATAGTCGTAGATCTTACCCATCGTTACCTCAATAGTTCTGTTGGTAATATTATCTACAAATGCCCTGTCGTGTGATATAACAATTACTGCCTTTGCTTTATTGACAAGAAAGTTTTCTAACCAGACTACAGATTCAATATCGATGTGATTTGTAGGCTCATCCAAAAGAATTAAATCAGGCTTTCTCAACAGAATTTTAGCCAACTCAATTCTCATTCTCCATCCACCGCTAAACTCATTTGTTTGCTGTTTAAAATCCTCTCTTTTAAAACCTAAACCAAATAATGCTTTCTCTACCTCCGCATCGTAATTAATCTCTTCGATAGAGTAATACTTCTCGCCTAAATCACTTACTTTTTCAATAATAGACATGTAGGTGTCCGACTCGTAATCTGTCCGGGTTTCCAACTCCTTATTTAGACTGTCTATTTCGTCGCGCAGCTTAAAAATATGACTATAGGCTTTTGATGCTTCCTCAAAAACAGTACAATTATCTTCAGTTAATAAATGTTGTGGTAAATATGCAATTACACTGTCCTGAGGGTGTCTTATACTTCCCTTTGTTGCCTTTTGTGCACCTGCTATAATTTTCATCATAGTCGATTTTCCGGCACCATTTTTACCCATCAGGGCTATTTTGTCATTCTCATTAATAGCAAAAGAAACATCGCTAAACAAAGTATGACCACTAAACTCTACTCCTATCCCATCTACAGAAATCATATTGCATCTATTTTTAAAAATGCAAAACTAAACAAAACACAATAACTGCAAAGAAATATTCTGAAGCTAAATGAATTTATGACGAAGAAAGATAATTCGGATCTTTTTAAGAATTAAAAATTCTACGGAACTACAAATCTGAAATAGTTCTCATATATACGAACTTCAAACTTTGAAAACTCACCGATAATTTCGCCATCAATTTGTAGCAAATAAGGTTCATTAGTTGTTACAATAGCTTCTTTTGTTTTTACCTGTTGAATATAATCAAGTAGAGGCAACTCTTCCGAAATTTTGCTAAGTCCCATCATCAAAATAGCTTCAATCGAAAAATCCTTTATATTACATAGCTCGAAATATCCGTCTGATATACTTCCTCCCGGATTGATAATTATTCCTGAGCCATATTTTGAGGCATTTGCAAATGAAAGCATGTAACCCCTCCAGGTATATTTTATGCCATTTGATTCGATTATAAAATCCTTTTCTTTACTATCTACCATAGCAGCTATCAGATGCTTTGCATAAGCCATAAATCCTCGTTCCGGCTCACGTTCAAAATTACTGACTATTTCGGCATTGGTTCCTATATCAGCCAAATGCACACATAATCTTCCATTTATTTTAATTACATCCGAATTTATAAATTTATTGGAAAAAACAGCATCCGTAAGGGCATCTAAACTATTTGTTGACAGCGAAACTTCTTTTGCAGTTCCATTTGCCGACCCCAACGATATTAGTCCGAAAGGAACCCCTAAATAAGCCATTTTTTGGACGGCACAATTCATTGTACCATCACCTCCCACTACAACAATTCTATCGGGAATAAATTCACTCAATAAAACAGATAAATCACTATTGTTAACCTTTTTCGTAAAATATGTTTTAAAATTGATATGGTGGAGTTCGCAGAGAGACTTAATATCCTCTACAACTTCCGACTTATCAATTCCGCCTGATATTGGATTTATGAAAAAAAGTATTTTCATTTCAACATTTTATATTTCACAGTTTACAAGTTAATTATTTAATATATTATTCTGATACTTTTTTTTGCCTATATCTATATTTAAAAATACAACATCACAAGCTTTTTACTTGTTATAGTTTTTGTAAATTTGATAAAAAACTTATCAATAAGTGGCTAGAACTCCTTACATATTTCCATTTCAAGGCATAAGAACTGCCGATAAAATATATTTCGAAGGACAGATTCTTCATGTTTCAGGTTCGGGAAATATTAGTAAACCTACAGATAGTATTTGGAGAAACTTAAAAAGGACTTTCCAACTATACACTCCTGTTAAGATAAAAAAAACAAATAGAGTTTTAGAAATAATCCTAAATAACAACAAATACTTAGCCCACCTTGATAAATACGGTTACTTCAACATAGATATTGAAATTGGAGATACAAATATTGAAAAATTAAATGAAGTAAAATTCTTTCTTGGAAATTCCCAAATATACATAAACAGAGACATTGGCCTGTCCTCATTGCTAATCAATAACAAAGAATTTGAAACAGGTGTATTAAGTGATATTGACGATACTATTATTGTTTCCCACTCAACAAACAAACTAAAAAAAACTGCCTTGGTGGGCTTAAAAAATGCATATTCAAGAAAAATAGTTACAGAAACAAAAGAACTATTCGAAACGCTTGATTCAAAGGGGTGTCAGTTTTTTTATGTTTCCAACTCCGAAACAAACCTGTATCTGTTAATAAAATGGATGCTAAGGATAAATAACCTTCCAAACGGACCTGTTTTTTTAAAGCGTATAAAGAACTACAAAAATATATTCAGAGTGAGGTATCACAAAGAGTTTGAAATTAAATACAGACATAAAATAGGGCGTATAATAAATATCCTGGAGTTATTCCCTACGAAAAAATTCATTTTAGTTGGTGATAGCGGTCAGGGTGATCCGGAAATCTACAGACTAATTGCATCAACTTACCCAAACCGAATAATTGCAGTATTAATTAGAGACATTACTAATTCGAAACGAAGAGAGACTTTAATAAAATATGAAAATGAACTGAAAAAAACTGGAATTCCATTCCTGCACTACTCAGAAAACAAACCTGTAAAAAACTTTATAGAAACTATTGAATTTTAAAATGTGACCATTAGAAACTTCCTCTAATAAAGCAGCTCTACATCTCCCAAACCTTCCCTTACAATCTCTATCTCTCCGCCTGTTAAATCAACAATTGTTGAAGCCACATTCATACCATATCCTCCGTCGATTACTATATCTACAAGCTTATCATACTTTTCGGCTATCAGTTCAGGGTCTGTTGTATATTCAATAATCTCATCTTCATCGTGTATAGATGTAGAAACTATTGGATTGCCCAACTCTCTTACAAGTTCCCTTGCAATATTATTATCAGGAACACGAATACCAACTGTTTTTTTGGCTTTAAAGACCTTCGGAAGGTTATTATTCCCATCTAAAATATAAGTAAAAGGCCCCGGAAGAGTTCTTTTTAGAAGTTTGTAAGTGCTATTATCTATTTGTTTAGTATAGTCTGATAAATGACTAAGATCGTGACATACAAAAGAGAAATTTGATTTGGCAAGTTTTACACCTCTAATCCGGGCAACTCTCTCCATAGCTTTATTTTTGGTAATATCGCAACCTAAACCATAAATTGTATCAGTAGGGTAAATTATCACTCCTCCTTTGCGCAATACATTTACAACCTTTTCAATTTCCCGTTGGTTAGGGTTTTCAGGATATATTTTAACGATTTCAGCCATAAAAATTTGTTAGTTTGTTTACCCGCCTTTTCAGTAACAACATCACTAATTTACCAAAAAAATACTAAAACCAATTACAGATTAAAATTATAGGAGGATTAATTTTTTTCTATCTAAAAAAATAATTGGATAAAAGTAAAAAAGAGTGCCTTTCGGCACTCTTCTATATCATTTATTTATTTCCTTTGCTATAATCCGCTAAAAACTGAGCCAAACCGCTATCAGTTAAAGGATGCTTCAATAAACCTACAATTGCACCTATCGGAGCAGTTATAACATCTGATCCAATTTTTGCACACTCAATAATATGCATTGTATGACGAACAGAAGCAGCTAATATCTGAGTTTCATAACCATAGTTATCATAAACCATTCTGATTTCTTCAATCAGGTGTAACCCATCTGTTGAAATATCATCTAATCTACCGATAAATGGCGAAACATAAGTTGCTCCCGCTTTTGCCGCTAAAAGTGCCTGACCTACAGAAAAAACCAATGTACAGTTAGTTCTTATTCCTTTCGAGCTAAAATATTTGATTGCTCTGATTCCTTCCTTAATCATTGGAACTTTAACTACGATATTTGGATGAAGGTTTGCCAGCTCCTCTCCTTCCCTAATCATACCTTCAAAGTCGGTAGCAATTACCTCAGCACTAACATCACCATCTACAATTTCGCAAATTTGCTTGTAGTGATTTATAATATTATCAGCTCCTGTAATACCTTCTTTCGCCATCAATGAAGGATTTGTAGTAACACCGTCTAATACCCCTAATTCTTCAGCTTCTTTTATTTGCTCTAAGTTGGCTGTGTCTATGAAAAACTTCATCTTAATTTATTTTGTTTGGTTATTATTTTTGAATTATTCATTTCAAACTAATCTTTAATAATTGTAATTATCAATAATTAATTAGATTTTTTGAAATGACAGGCTAAAATAACAATTAATACCAAATGCACATCAAAATGCCCTGTAAATTATTCGGGAGAGTCAATTTTCAATTGCCCTCATGATGTGCTTCGCAATTCTTTGTCCCTGACTGACGGCAGGCAGGTTTTCAATTTTATCTTTTTAAAACCGAAAACACTTTGATTTCAATAGAGCATTCTGAAATTCATTTGGTATAATAACATTCTCTCTCTTTATTTTTACCTGACTTTAAAAACAATTTACCCCGGGCAGTGTTTCTAAACTATCTACCCGGGGTAAAAATAAAATTTGATAAAATATCTCTTAACTCAACTTATTCAATATTGTATATTTTATTGTATTGTTCTTTATATTTTTCAATAATAGGCTTTCTTTTAAGCTTTAGAGTAGCCGTAAGTTCTCCGGAATCTACACCCCATGTACTAGGGAAAAGTTCAAACTTTTTAACTCTTTCATAACCGGCAAATCCCTGGTTGTATTTATCTACTTCCTCTTCAAACTTTTTTATTACTCTATGATCCTGAATCATCTCCGAATCTGAAGTATAGCCAATATTATGTCGTCTACACCACTCATGTAAAGTAACAAATGAAGGTACTATAAAGGCAGCCGGATGTTTTTGTCCTTCTCCTACTATCATAACCTGCTCTATAAAGATTGATTCTTTGAATTTATTCTCCATCACCTGTGGAGCTACATACTTACCTCCCGATGTCTTGAAAATTTCTTTCTTACGGTCGGTAATTTTAAGGAACCTGCTTTCAACCATTTTCCCAATATCTCCGGTATGGAACCAACCATCCTCCATTACTTCAGCAGTTTTTTCAGGAAGATTAAAGTAGCCCATCATCACATTTGCTCCTTTAACCAATATTTCTCCTTCTCCTTCTTCTTTCCCCTCCTCAGGTGCTATTTTCACTTCTACTCCCGGTAAAAGCGGCCCAACAGTACCATAATATTTTCCGTTATCACTAGGTAAATTCACTGCTACTACAGGCGAAGTTTCAGACAAGCCATACCCTTCATAAACAGGTATTTCTGCAGCGGTAAATACTTTAGCCAAACGCGGCTGCAGAGCTGCAGCACCAACAAATATCTGAACCATATTTCCGCCAAGAGCTTCACGCCACTTATTGAAAATAATCTTATTGGCAAGTTTTAACTGAAATTCATAGAACCATCCGTTTTTACCATTCATCTCATGCTTTAAGCCAAGGTTAAGAGCCCAAAAAAACAATGATCTTGTAATTCCGCTCAATTCACCTCCTTTTGAGGTAATTTTATCATAAACTTTTTCCAAAAGACGGGGAACAGTTGTAAACATATGAGGCTGTACTTCTTTCATATTTTCACCAACCAATTCGATACTTTCGGCATACCAAATACTAATTCCATTAAAAAGATAATAGTACGAAACAGCTCTTTCGAAAACATGGCAAAGCGGCAAAAAACTCAATGCTCTCCAACCTAACTCGTTCGGAAAACCTCCGGAAATAGCAGCTAACTGGTGAATAATATTTTTGTGCGACAACATCACTCCTTTTGGCTTTCCGGTGGTTCCGGAAGTATAGATAAGAGTAAATAAATCATCCTCTTTAACTTCTATCTGAATATCTTTTACTTTCGACGGAAGAACAGCATTCTCTCCTCTTTCCACAAGTTTTTTCCACGACTCAACTCCTTCGAGGTCATCGAACGAATACACGGCTTTCACCTGAGGGTTAGCTTTAGGAATATCCTTTATTTTATCATAAATCTCCTGATCTCCAACAAATAGCACCTGCGACTGACAATCATTTATAATATATTCATATTCTTCTGTATTGATGTTCGGATAAATTGGCGCATTTACCGCTCCAATTTTGGCAATCCCCATATCTACTAACATCCATTCGCTCCTGTTTGCTGAAATAACAGAAACTACATCTCCTTTGCCAATACCCAAATCAAGCAAACCATAGGCTATGTTTGTAGATACTTCACGAAACTCCTGTGCTCCGTATTTACGCCATTTGCCATTCTCTTTACCTGCAATTACAGTATCTAAATTATGTTCTGCAATTATTTTATCCAGCTGGAATATTCTAGAGATCTTATTTTCCATCTTATCAGTATTATGAATTAGTCATTAAACTTAATGATTTTTAATAAAAAAATAAAATTTTAACTCCTTTATATATACAACGATCAATTTTAATGTTAAAAAATTGCAAGATTAATAATTCAACTATCTAAAATTCAACAATAATTTAATTTAAACAAAAAGCCCCACAATTGTGCGGGGCTTATTTATACACATAATATGCTATAATTGATTTAGATCTATTGTTTCGGTTTAATCACTTACTCTTTCAGAGAATCCGTCAAAATCATAAAGAACTCTTCCCTTACCACATTCAATCAAGCAATCAAGCGGATCGCCATAATCATCGTGCATAAATCGCGCTATATACAAACCTGATATGCCGCCATTAACCATTTCACCGGAAATAGAACAAACATAATCTGCCGGAGAATTACCAACAGACATAGTTATCTTCGTAAAAACAGTGAAATTAAATTCATCGCCTATAACACTTGCTTCTGCACATGTTACTGTTACATCCCCGCATTTATAGCTAACATCTACTGCTAAATGCATATTATCCTGTTGACTAAATGTAACTTCAACATCATTGAATGCACATCCCGCAACGTCAGCCTCTACATTACTACACTCCAGTACTACCGGACTAATTCTATATGTACCTTCTATCATAGGAGGGTTCTCTCCTTTAAAAATGTGCATATTATTAGCTTTCATTTTGTGTATAAAATCTAAAGGAACAATATCAGTTACTTCGCGAGGGTATTCCGGATCATCTGAAGAACCTCCAACTACATCCGAATCTTTGGTACATGACACTAAACTCATTCCAATTATCAGAATCGGAATAAACAATATTTGAATTAACTTTTTCATTTTAGTAAGGTTTTATGTATTAACCTACTCTTTAGCTTTTCGGTATCTGCTTTTTACTATTTTTTTATAATTAATAATTTAGACTTATCATGAAATGAGATATTACAATATCTAATTCTCAGTAAACACAGTACTACTGAGTGTACAACACCAATAGCATAAATACTAAGAATCGTCAATTAACTATTCTTTCTGATAATCCGTCAGAATCAAAGAAAATAATACCTTTTCCTACTTCCATCATACTGCCCAAAGGGTCACCCAAATCGTCATACATGAAGCGTGCTACCTTAGTATCAACTATCCCTTCTTCTATTATTGTTCCGGATATGACACATACAAAGACTGCCGGATTAACTTCCTTATGCATTGTAATACGCGAAAACACAGTGAAATTACGCCCCTCTCCCATGATATAGGTATCTTTGCTTGAATCACATTTTCCTCCTTCATAATTACTATCAAAGCAATAATTATGACTAATAACCAGAGATTTATCTCCAACAACATGATTATAAAAACTAACCTTTATATCAGGTAGATAGCAACCATCCATATTTTCAACCAAATTACTACAATCAAATTCACAAGGACCAATTATATAAGTACCTTCTATCGCAGGAGGATCATCTCCTCTGTTAATAGTCATTTTCAATCCTTCCAATTCCTCTAAAATAGTAGATGATACGAGTTCTACAACCTCATCAGGATATACTTCCAGTTCCTTAGTGTCATCCTTCGAACAAGAGCAAACACTTATAACTATTATAGATACAAGCATTCTAAAAATTAAAGTTTTCATTTTTTACAAGATTAAAATAACTTCCTACTCTTTAGCTTTTCGGAATCTGCTCCTACTAAAACAATATCAAAAGATTATATTATAGTAGATCATTTATTAAACATATTAAATTACCAGATAATACATGTTAGAGACATAAATTCTATTCTAGAACTCTAATTAAATATTTAATAAAACTAAAAGGTGAGAGGGTAATTTATCAGAAACTGAAAAAAATCAGCATCCTAAAATGTGTTATTCACAAATGCATTATCGGTAAATTAATAATAACAAGGCGGGTATTAGTACTATAATGTAAACGAATTATTTATACTAAGCACACTACCTTTAAATGAAGATTAAGCGCTTAATGCCTAAGCAGATTTGAAGATTATCAGGTAATAAAGGTTTCATTGCCAATAGCAAAGTTAAGCAATCACGATAAGACAAACAGTTTCCGTAGTCATAATTTAATGTTAATCTACTACTACAGAACATATTAAACTTTTCTAAAAATTTAACTTTTCATAAAGAAAAAAGCCCCGAAATAAATTCGGGGCTTCCTACAGAGAATGAGAAGTAGTTTACATTTCCTTCTTATTCATTATTTTGATTCAATATATTATTGAATTGTACCTGTACCGTTAACAAAATCAAGAGTAACAACCTGACCTGTTGACCCAGCTACAGCAGCCTGGTCATCACCGGCACCTCTGTACTCAATCACTCCGTCAATCACATTAAATTCAGCTTGCCACCAGTCTACTGCATTTCCATCAGCATTAGTTAAAGTAGCAGCAGCAACATGCATACGTACATTAGCATCAGCAACTAGTGAAGGTGAAGTAATCACCTTAGCAGAATTGTCAACTGTAAATTTAGTAGCTTCCTGAGCAGCATCCCATCCACCGAAAGCATCACCAATACCGTGAATATTTGGAGCATTAATTTCAATAGTTTCAGTTTCAAGGTTTACAACTATTGAATAGTAACCAGCTTCTGCAACTGTACCATTGTCTCCTCCTTTTCCATAAACACCATCAGTTTCACCAGCAGCAAGATCAATACCAAATGAAGGACCCCAATCTAATTCAGGTGAGAATTTAAATCCTGGATCAGTTGCCTCAGGATCAACCCACTGAATAGAATAAAATAAATGAGGATTACTATGTACAGGAATCATTTCGATATATTGTCCATCTGCCCAGCCCCATGCGCCAGAACCAACAGAACCACCTGTCATATATAATACATCAGGGAATTCTGGTGGAGGTAATTCACCTGCATCTTCAGTTGTGATAGTTAAACCTGCGATACCTTTTTCACCACTTACCCAGTTGAAAGAGAAGTTTAATAACTGGTCTGTTACTATTTCAATATCACCACCATCTGCAGTTAAAGCATCAACAGTACCACCGTAAGAAAGTACCGGACGAACATGATCATCTGCAAATCCGGCTGCATCAGCTTCATTCCATGCAACATCTTCAAGAACAAATTTCCATGCTGTGTTAAATCTAATTTTAAATTTAGCTCTAAGCTCAACAGAAGCAGCTTCAAAAGTTGCAGCATCGGCACTACCTGAAGTTAATTCAGCTTTGTCTCCTGTAACATTTATTTCAATGTTATTGATTTTCATCACCCAAAACTTAGACGTATTTTCATCAGTCATGATATAGTACAATCCTTCAGAAGGAACTGTATAAGTGTCTGTTGCTCCCGCTGCGAGAGTACCAGCTACATAATCAAAAGCCTCACCTGCTTCTTCTTCCTGAGTTACTTGAGTAACATCTGTTGCTCCAATTGAAGATTCATTCCCATCAACTACTTTGGATAATGCTATTTCACCAGCCGAAAGGTAGTGAATACCATACATCATACCGGCTCTTCCAACTTTAGTAGCAAAATCACTACTTGGCTCCACCATTTGAGGAGTATCTATAGCTAAAGTTTTATCTCCTGTTGCAGAACCTTTTATATAGTATCCGTCTGCCAAATATTCTATTGGATCATCGCCCGGCTCATCTTTACTACATGAACTATTTAAGGATAAAATAGACCCAAACAACACTAAGAATAGTGTTTTAATAAAATTAATATTCCTCATAACTTTTGTTAAAATTTAATTATATCTATTGTTTTTGTTATTTACTAAATTATTTTCCCAAATTTGGATTAGCGTCTATAGCCCATTGGGGTATTGGGTAAGTCAAATTTGAACCGTCAGCAACAGCATCCTTTTCCCACCAGGCTTCACCAAACTTACCAAATCTGATTAAATCCTGACGGTTGTGACCTTCCCAGAACATCTCATGTTTACGTTCCAATAAAACATCATCCAAAGTTGCTCCACTTAAATCTGCCAAACCTGCACGACTTCTTGTCATATTCATCTCTGCATCACCACTTTTACCCTGACGAACAGCAGCCTCTGCCTTCATCAATAGGACATCGGCATATCTAAAAATTGGATAATCATTACTTAGATCTTGCATTGCGCCAACTTTCACCTCAAATTTATTAGCTCTTACTCCTGAATCATAAGCCTCTTTTGCAGAAAAACTCTGATCCATATGTAATGCAGGTATATCAACTGTAAACACAAGTGGTTCATTTGAACGCTCACTAATTAATACTGTTGTTCCGTCAATAGCGTACTGCTTCCCCACTAAAAAGTACTTCTCCTTACGTAAATCAGCATCGTCAAAACTATTATAATAGTCTGCCATTACAGCAAATCCATTCCAAGGACCGGTTGCCATATCAAATGTTGCCTGACTCTGATAGTGAAGCGTTCTCATATGAAGGTTGAAATTCGTAAAGTTAATTTCATCATATGGTATAGTGAAAATATTCTCTACAGAGTTATCATTATTAGTAACAAATGGAGCTGATACCCCTGCCTCTAGTGAATACATTCCTCCATCAATTACAGCCTGAGCTGCAGCCTCAGCTTTTGCCCATTCCGGAGTACCAGTATACACCTCAGCATTAAGATACATCTTCGCCAATATTGTATAGGCTGTATATTTATTGACAACAGTTTTAGATGATGTTTCAGGAAGAAAATCTATATTATCTTCCAGCTCTTTCACTACCTCTGCAAACACTAATGCTCTATCCATTTTCTCTGGAGATGGATCTGCTTCTGAAAACGAAGTAACATAAGGAACACCTCCATAATTATCTATTAATAAATAGTAATAGTATGCTCTCATTACTTTCATTTGGGCAATTATTGGGACTACATCAGGATTATCGCCAGATGGTTCCAAGGTTTCAATTACCTGATTAGCCTCATTAACACCTCCATAAAAGAAATCCCACATCTGACTAACAGATTCAGTCTGATTATTCCAGTTATGCAAATGTAAATCTCGCCACTTACCTCCATCATCCCAATCGGTATGACGTGTTGGTGCACAAACCGCATCACCGGTAACTTCTTGTGCAAACCACCATCCACCATTATCTGTCATCCTCTGTAATTGTTTGTACACAGGAGCCGGAAGAAGTTTTACCTGACCAGCATTCTCTGGAAATTTTTCAACCGGAATTTGGTTATACAGGTCTACATCTAACTTTGTACAAGACAAAGTCATAAATCCTGTTGCTATTATTGATAATATTATTCTTTTCATCTTGTATAATTAAAATCCAACATTAAGTCCTAAAGTAAATGATCTTGTCTTTGGATATACATTATATTGGTCTATCCCTTTATTATCATTATCTCCATAATCCATCTCAGGATCTATTCCAGAATATCCACTTAGAACAAATACATTATTTACATTAAAATACAATCTTGCCTTACGTAACCAATTTACATTATCTGTATCGAAATTATAACCTAGTGATATATTTTCTAAACGAATAAATGAACCATCCTCTATATAATAATCAGAATATATTGGAGGATCTGATAAAACTCCGGTCAAATCCTTGGCATCTGTCAATGCATTGTTAGTTGGTAATATAGAAGGGTTGCCAAATATCATTTTTGTAACATTTAACACTTCAGCACCATAAACTGCTCTAAAAACAAGATTCATATCAAAGTTTTTATACAGTGTGATATAATTCGACCATCCTATCTCAAAATCAGGTAATGCACTTCCCAAAACTTGTCTTTGATCATCCCCTTGTTTCAACATTCGCTGAAGTTCATCGTAATTTTTCAATTTTCCTTGCTTGTCGTAGAACAACCACTCTCCATTTGTTGACATACCGGCATATTTATATCCGTAAAATGTTCCAAATGACATACCTGGAGCAACACGCTGCGAAGCTACACCTACCATACCCGGTCCTTGTATCCACCCGGTTTCTTTGAAATCTAAATTAAATTTCTCATCTCCTAATGCAATTATTTCCTGTCTGTTAGCTGAAAAAGAAAAAGATGTTTTCCAGTTAAGATTTTCATTATCTATAACAAAAGCTTCAAGGAACAATTCTATTCCTGTATTATTTACCTCACCTCCATTATACCATATATACTGATGCTTGTATGGAGGAACAGGTACTCTGTATTCTCCCAACAAATCATATGTACGTTTATTATAATACTCTATTGATCCGGATATTCGACTGTTTAGAAAAGCAAAATCTAAACCAATATTAAGTTCGGCATTTGACTCCCATTGTAAATTTGGATTTGCATTATTTGTTAAACCAAAAACAGGAATAGGTTTACCTGTTTCAGGATCGATTGCAGTTCCCTGAATTCCAACATATGGTACTGAAAGATAATTTCCAATTTCCTGATTTCCGGTATAACCATAACCAGCACGTAATTTCAATTGATCTATAAATTCTGAATCACTTAGGAAATCCTCTTTAGAAAGAACCCAACCTACAGATCCCGATGGAAAAATTCCCCATTTTTTATTTGTTCCAAATCTTGAAGAACCATCTCGACGCAATGTTGCTGTTACATAATATTTCGAGTTATAATTATATGCTGCACGTCCAAAAAATGATATCAATCTGTTCTCTTCTTTAAATGAAGTTATACCACCTAAGCCCACGATTGATAGAGCTTCTAAATTATTAGACTCTACATAGTCCGACATAGGACCTGTTCCAGAGGCTTTAAACCCGGTTTTAGTATCCTCCTGAAATGAATAACCTACAACAGCATTCAAATTATGAACATTGGAAAAAGAATTATTATAAGAAAGTGTTGATTCTATTAATTTAGACTCAAAGTTATCATATTCTCTTTTTCCCTCTCCTCCTGTGGTTGTTGCTTCGCTATAGCTTGGTACAAAAAAGAATGATTCATGATCATTTCTAACATATCCCATATTAACTCCGGCCTTTAGACCTTCAATAATTTCAAAATCAGCTTTAAAGTTTCCATTTATTCTTTTTGCATCACGTTCATTTTGAATATCATCTATCAAAGCTACAGGGTTTGAGTAATTGAACCTGTCAGAACGATTATAAGAACCATCTTCGTTATAAATTGGATCGGTTGGATTATGTTGAATCATTTGGAAAATTACGTCCTGAAATCCATTTCCATCATATTTTACATAATTATTATGTTCAATAGTAGCAGAAAGATTACCACTTAAGGTAAGACGGTTATCCAAAGACTTCTGAGTCATGTTTATACGAGCAATATCACGAGATTTACTAGATCCATTTATAACACCTTTAAAGTCTAAATGAGATATAGAAGCACGGTAATTAAAATCTTCAGCTCCACCAGAAAAAGCCAAGTTATACGACTGTGAATGCCCTGTACGGAAAACTTCATCCTGCCAATCCGTATCTGCACCTCCGTCAGAGAAATTTTTACCTGTATCTGATGCATATTCTCTCAGTTCAGATGCACTAAGTAAATCGAATCGTTTTGCAACAACATCCATTGAATTGTAGGTATTGAAATCAACAGTTGTAACGCCATCTTTATTTCCTTTCTTAGTTTCTATCAGGATAACACCATTCGCTCCTCTTGACCCATAAATAGCTGCTGAAGATGCATCTTTCAATACGTTGAATGATTCTATATCTTCAGGAGCAATAGAAGTTGGATCAGCTCCGGGAACCCCGTCAATTACATACAATGGATCTGTATTAGAGCCAAATCCTGAAGACCCTCTAATTTTAATCGAAAATCCTCCATTTGGATCCCCTCCTTTTTTTGAAATTTGAACCCCTGGAGTTTTACCTTGCAAACCCTGAATAGGATCTGTCAATACTCCAGTATTAAGTTCAGAAGCTTTTATACTAGCTACCGCACCAGTTTTATCTTCTTTTTTCTGAACACCATAACCAACAACAACAACATCTTCCAAAACAGCTGCATCAGGCTCCAGGCTTGGACTCCAAACCTGATCTGAACCAGAACTTAATGTTATAGTTGATTCTTTGTACCCCATAAAAGAAGCACTTAACGTAAACTGACCATCTTGAACTTGATCATCTGTAACATCGATGGAATAGTTTCCATCGAAATCTGTTGTTGTACCATTTGTAGTACCGACAACAAGTACTGACGCCCCGGGAAGGGGTTCCCCGTTCTCATCATTTACTACACCTGATATATTTTGTGCTATCAGATTAGTAAATGACAACAGAGTAAACGCCACCATTAGCATGGTAGCCTTCAAGTAAACTTTCCTCATTTCTGTATATAATTAGTTAAACTTTCCTAAAAACAAATTTATCATTGTATTTGGGTTGACAAAAAAAAAAATGTACAAAATACACTTAGTCATTTTTCCTGATCAACATCCTCTATTCTCGTCTGAGTGTCCCTGATACACTTGACTTTACAAGAATATGACAATGACACTGTTTTTGTTAAAATTCAATTTAGAATGATTCTAAATTGAATTTTAACAAAAAACTTTCCTAAAATGAGTTTCATCCATTATTTCATGCTATTCAACCACTTAACACTGTCGTTCGTCAGTAGATGTACTTAATACACTT